>NZ_JBFAJO010000003.1:114621-242473 GCF_040655255.1 Kitasatospora sp. NPDC050463 | reverse complement strand
CCGCGTCGTGACGACCGCCCGTCCGGCGGCGGTTTCCGTCGTGACGACCGTCCCTCCGGTGGCGGCTTCAACCGCGACCGCGACGACCGCGGCGGTTTCCGTCGTGACGACCGTCCCTCCGGTGGCGGCTTCAACCGCGACCGCGACGACCGCGGCGGGTTCCGTCGCGACGACCGTCCCTCGGGCGGTGGTGGCTTCCGTCGTGAGGACCGTCCGGGTGGGTTCAACCGTGACCGTGACGACCGTCCGCGTCGTGACGACCGCCCGTCCGGCGGCGGTTTCCGTCGTGACGACCGTCCCTCCGGTGGCGGCTTCAACCGCGACCGCGACGACCGCGGTGGTTTCCGTCGCGACGACCGTCCGTCCGGTGGCGGCTTCAACCGCGACCGCGACGACCGCGGCGGCCGGGACTACGACGACCGCCGCGGCAACTTCGAGCCCGTCAAGCGGCTGCCGATCCCGGAGGACGTCACCGGCTTCGAGCTGGACGCGGACGTTCGCCAGGAGCTCAAGAGCCTGCCCAAGACGCTGGCCGACGATGTCGCCCGCAACCTGGTGATGGTCGCCCGCCTGCTCGACAGCGAGCCGGAGGAGGCCTACCAGTACTCGCGCGTCGCGCTGCGACTGGCGTCCCGCGTCGCTGCCGTCCGTGAGGCGGCCGGTTTCGCCTCGTACATGACGCAGCGCTACTCCGAGGCGCTGACCGAGTTCCGCGCGGCCCGTCGGATGACCGGCCGGGTGGACCTGTGGCCGGTGATGGCGGACTGCGAGCGCGGTCTGGGCCGTCCGGAGCGGGCGCTGGCGATGGCCGGCGAGCCCGAAGTGAAGCAGCTGGACAAGTCCGGTCAGGTCGAGATGCGCCTGGTCGCGGCGGGTGCCCGCAGCGACATGGAGCAGTTCGAGGCGGCCGTGGTCACCCTGCAGAGCCCGGAGCTGGCCTCCAGCGCTGTGCACCCGTGGACCGCGCGACTGCGGTACGCCTACGCCGAGGCCCTGATCGCGGCCGGCCGGGGCGACGAGTCCCGTGACTGGTTCGCGAAGGCTGCCGAGGCCGACACCGACGGTGCCACCAACGCGTCGGAGCGGCTGGCCGAGATCGACGGGCTGGAGTTCGTCGACGCGCTCGACCCCGAGGTCGAGGACGAGGCCGCCGAGGCCGCCGAGGACGAGGCTCCGGCCCCGGCCCCGGCGAAGTCGCGCGGCGGCGTGCCGGACGAGCGGGAGATCTTCGAGGACGAGGAAGACGTCGAGGAGTTCTACGACGAGGACGACCTGGAGATCGACGAGGACTTCGACGGCGTGGTGCCGGAGCGGTCCAAGGACGCCAAGGCCTGATGCCGCGCAGCGGGTAGCTGAGTGAGGCCCTGCCGCACCCCGGGATTCTCCGGGGCGCGGCAGGGCCTCACTGCTGTCCGGACCTCGTCGCTCAGCCCAGTTCGAGACTGCGCAGGACCAGCCCGGTGGCCGGCTTCGGGCCGAAGGACGTGGACTTGCGGGGCATGGTGACGCCCTGTTCGGCGAGCCGGCGGACCACGCTCTCGCGCACCGGATGGAGCAGCACCGCCGTGCCACCGCTCCGGGCGGCCTCGCGCTCGGCTGCCACGGCGGTGTGCAGGTAGCCGATGTCGTCGGGGCCGTCGGGGACGTGCCAGGTGTGGTCCAGCAGGGCCGCGTGCAGCACGGTTGCGTCCAGGTGGCGCCACTCCTGCGGCCGGTCGCGCGGCACGCTCGCGTCGAGCAGGCCCTCGTCGGGGTCGCCGATCAGCCAGTAGGTGCCGTCGCCGCCGGTGAGCACGAAGCCGTTGCCGCCGTGCCGCTTCTGTTCGGCCAGGGCCTGCAGGGCGCCGGCCAGTGGGCCGGGCACCTCCTTGATCTGCCAGCGGTCGCCCAGCTTCTCCAGTGCCTCGGCGATCGGCAGGCGGTACAGGACCCGGTGGATCGCCCGGACCCGCAGCGGATAGCGGGCGGTGTCGACCAGCAGCACCAGGCCCCGGTCCCAGGGGCTGCGGGGCAGGTGGCGGTGCTCGCGCTGGAGGCGCAGGTACATCTCCCAGCGGTGGTGGCCGTCGGCGATCAGCGCCCGGCAGGTGGCCAGGTCGCGGCTGATCTCGGCGATCTCGGCGGGGTCGGTCACGGCCCAGAGCCGGTGGTGGGTGCCGTCGGTGGTGGTCGTGGTGAGCAGCGGCTCGTCCTCGACGGTGCGTTCGACCACGCCGGCCGCGCCACCGTTGCCCCGGTAGGTGAGCAGCAGCGGTTCGAGGTTGGCGCGGGTGGTGCGCATCAGGCCGACCCGGTCCGCGACCGGCCTGGGCATCACGTCCTCGTGGGGGAGGACGACGCCGGCCTCGCTGCCGCTGACGGCGAGGGCGCCGATCAGGCCGCGTTGGAGGAGCTCCGGGGAGTCGCCGGTGGCGGGCACGCGCTGCTCGTAGACGTACAGGGCGGGCTCGGGGTCGGCGGCCAGGACGCCCTCGTGCAGCCAGTCGCGCAGCAGCCGGGCGGCGTGCCGGTAGCGGGTGTCGCGGTCGGGGCGGTCGCCGGCGTCCTCGGGCTCGGGGCGCGGCAGGATCAGCCGGACCACGTTGTGCGGGTCGGCGGTCTCCAGGTCGAGCCGGCGGCCGGGGTCGACGACGTCGTACGGCGGCGAGGTGACCGCGGCCAGTGCGCCGACCCGGTCGGGGACGTAACGGAGGCCGCGGAAGGGGGACAGGGACAGACCTGCGGTGGCGACATGACCGGGATTGCCGGGGCCGCCCTGCGGAGACTCCGCTCCGCTTTCTGCACTGGGTGTGCTCATTCTGGGCATCGTAATCGGGTACGCGTTGTTCAGAGATCGGAACACCCGTGCTGGTCCGGAGCGGGCGGGTGTCGTGACCGAGGGCGAGGTACGGCGTGAGAGAGCGCAGTGAGCGGGCGACGGAGCGGTACGCGCCCCGCGAGGCGGTCGGCGCGGGCAGCGAGGTGGGCGCATGAGCGGTGGGCAGGAGCGGGTGGACGGCAGTGGCGGCGCGGAGGGCTTCGCGGACGATCGCGCGAACGGGTCGGCCGGCGCCGGGAGTTCGGGCGAGGTCTCCGGCGGGGGTGCCGGCGGTTGCGTGCCGGACCAGGGCCGGGCCGGCGAGCCGGCGGGGGACGTCTACGAGTGGTTCCGCCGGGGCGGGAAGCTGCTGGCTCAGGGGAACCCGGCGGCCGCCGAGCAGTTGCTGGCGCGGGCGGCCGCGGCGGAGCCGCACTCGCGCAGCATCCGGGAGATGCTGGCCCGGGCACAGTTCGACGCCGGCTCGTACGCGGCGGCGCTGGAGAACTTCCGGGCGGTGGCCCTGGCCGATCCGTCCGACGACTACGCTCAGTTCGGGTGGGGCGTCTCGGCGGCCCGGTTGGGCGACTTCGAGACCTCCGCCGAACACCTGGCCCTGGCCGTCGCGATGCGGCCGGACACCGACTACTACCGGGCCGCGCTGCGGCAGACCCGGGCGACCCTGGCTGCCCGTGCCGGGGCGTTCGGCCCGTTGGTGCCGGGGGCTCCGGGGTACGTGGAGCCCGGCCGGGCTGCCGACGGGTTGCCGGCGGCCGCCGGTCGGGGTGACGGGGGCGGTACGGAGCAGCACGGCACGGAGCGTGACGGCTCGATGCGGGACGGCACGGAGCGGGACGAGACGGATGACGGGGATCGACGCAGTGAATGAGGTAGCGAAGGCATGACCGAGACGGCCACCACCGAGCGACGGACCGCCCCCGGCGGCAGTGCACTCCCGCTGACCGAGGCGTACGACACGGCGCTGCTGGATCTCGACGGCGTGGTCTACGCCGGGCCGAACGCGATCGACCACGCGGCGGACTCGCTGGCGGCGGCCCGGACGGCCGGGATGCGGTTGGCGTACGTGACCAACAACGCCTCCCGCCCGCCCCGGGTGGTGGCCACCCATCTGACTGAACTGGGTGTGCCGGCCGAGCCGGCCGACGTGATCAACTCGGCGCAGGCGGCCGCCCGGGTCGTCGCCGAGAAGGTACCGGCCGGCTCGAAGGTGCTGGTCGTCGGCGGCCTGGGCCTGGAGGAGGCGCTGGCCGAGCGCGGCCTGGTGGCCGTCCGCACGCTGGCCGAGGAGCCGCTCGCGGTGGTGCAGGGCTTTGACCCCTCGGTGGGCTGGGCGCACCTGGCGGAGGCCTCCTACGCGGTGCAGAGCGGGCTGCCGTGGGTGGCCTCGAACACCGACCTGACGGTGCCGACCGCGGGTGGGATCGCGCCCGGCAACGGCACGCTGGTCGCCGCCGTGCGCGCGGCGACGGGCGTGGAGCCCGAGGTGGCGGGCAAGCCGCTGCCGCCGATGCACCGGGAGACGGTGCTGCGGACCGGGGCGCAGCGACCGCTGGTGGTCGGGGACCGCCTGGACACCGACATCGAGGGCGCGTTCAACGGCGGGGTGGACAGCCTGCTGGTGTTCACCGGGGTCACCACGGCGGCGCAACTGCTCACGGCGCGGGTGGAGCACCGGCCGACGTACCTGGCGGAGGACCTCCGGGGCCTGCTGGTGGCGCACCCCTCGGTCACGGAGCAGCCGGGCGGCGGCTTCGGCTGCGGCGGCTGGGTCGCGGTGGCGCAGGACGGGGTGCTGCGGCTGGACGGTGCCGGGGCGGACCGCTGGGATGGCCTGCGGGCGCTCTGCGCGGCGGCCTGGACGGCGCTGGACGCGGACGGTGCTCCGGCGGACGGGCGCAAGGCGCTGGCCGAGCTGGGATTCTGAGGCCGGATCCCGGGGCCGGCACTCCAGGGCCGGGGTTACGAGGCCGTGGGCCGGCTGCGCGACTCGCGTGGCCGGCCCTGTCCGTCGGCGCGCCGGACCGGGACCGGCGGCCGGGTCAGAGCAGCGTGCGCAGCCGGAGCAGGTCGCGGAAGCCGGCCTCAAGCCGGATCCGGCCGCCGGCCCAGGCGGCGGCGAAGCTGAGCTCGCCGCCGACCACGGCGACCAAGTCGTCGCTGCTCATGGTGAGCCGGATCTCGGCCTTCTCGGCGGGCGGACCGGGTGCCTCGGTGACGTCCTCGATCCGGCCGTCCCGCAGCCGTCCGGAGAAGGTCAGGTCGAGATCGGTGATCCGGCAGGTGAGGGAGCGGTCGAGGGCGGCGGCCTTGCGGACGTCGCCGGTGGACTTCACCAGGTTCCGGCTGAGCTGCTCCAGTGCCGTACGACACTCCTCGGCGTTGGCCATGGCTGCTGGTCCACTCCCTGTACGGCTGCGGCGGTCACTGCGGGGCCACGGTACCGCAGGCGGGTTTTGGCGGTAGCGTCGTCTGTGGGGTGCCCGGAACCGGTCCGGGCGCCGACGGCGACGGAGCGATGCGCGCAGGCGCTTAGGAGGCACCCGGATGCTGCCGAAGACGGTGCGGGGAGCGGTGGAGCTCGCCGCCGGGCTGGCGGAGGAGGTCGGCAAGCTGGTCGTCGGGACGGCGGCCGGGCTGCTGGAGAAGAGCGGGGTCGACGTCGCCGAGGTGGAGCGGCGGCTGGGCGGGCCGTTCCCGCCGTCCGCGAAGTCGCTGCAGACCCTGGCGGAGGAGGCGGTCACCGCCGGCCGGGCCGGGGTGGACCTGGCGGTCGGCGTCGCGCGTGGCGAGGTGGAGAAGGCCTTCGAGAAGGTCGGTGACCAGGTGACCAAGGTCGGCGTGGTGCTCGCCTACCTGGAGAGCAAGCTGCGCGAGGTCGAGGAGGAGGGCGGACCGGCCGCGTCGCCGCAGGCCGAGCCCGGGACGGCGGCCCCGGCGCCGCGGGCCGACGGCCTGTTCGGGCGCGGCTGGGAGCTGGACGACGAGCCGGCGGCACCCACGGCGCGGGCGGGCGGCGAGCCGATAGTGGCCGAGCGGGTCGAGGTCGACGAGCCGGTGGAGATCGACCCGCCGGTGCCGTCGGAGGCACAGTCGGCGGGGCCGGGGCGGGCTGCACCGGTGCAGGAGCCTGCTGCCCCGAAACCTGCCGCGACGAAGCCTGCCGCGACGAAGCCTGCCGCGAAGAAGGCGGCGGCGGCGAAGAAGGCGGCGCCCGACCGGGCCGCCACCGGTACGCCGGATGCGGAGCCGGCGCCCGCGAAGCCGGCCGCGTCCGCGAAACCGTCCGCGAAACCGGCCGCGAAGAAGACCGCCGTCAAGAAGACCGCGGCAGCGACCACGAACCGGAGCGCGGCGAAGAAGGCGGCGCAGGCCGCCGGCCAGGAGCCGCCCGTCAAGCGGACCGCGACCAGGAAGACCACCGTGCGCAAGAGCAGCAGCACCAAGAAGCCCGATGCCTGACCTCGCCCCGGGCCCCGCCCCACTCCCGGCGGACCCGGCCGGGGACGAGGCCCGGGAGGTCGCCCCGGACGCGGCCCCGGTCACCGGCGAGCCGCTCCCGCTGGGTGTCGAGCCGACCCGCACCGGTCACTCGGCCGTCGACGCGGCCCTGGCCCGGCTGGAGGCCCTGGACGGGGTGCCGACCGAGGCACACGTCGCGGTGTACGAAGATGTTCACCAGCGGCTGACCGACACGTTGGCCGCGCTCGACCAGGACGACCCGCTCGGATCGACCGCCCGGAATGACCCGTAGGAGCTGAAACACCAGTGGCAGTGGCACGACGCCGTCTCGACGCGGAGCTGGTCCGCCGCAAGCTGGCCCGGTCGCGCGAGCACGCGTCCGAACTGATCGCGGCCGGTCGGGTGACCGTCGGCGGCACCACCGCGACCAAGCCGGCCACCCAGGTGGAGACCGCGGCGGCGGTCGTGGTCGCCGAGGACGAGAACGACCCCGACTACGTCTCGCGCGGCGGGCACAAGCTCGCCGGGGCGTTCGCGGCCTTCGTGCCGCAGGGCCTGGTGGTCGAGGGTCGTCGCGCGCTGGACGCGGGCGCGTCCACCGGCGGCTTCACCGACGTGCTGCTGCGTGCCGGGGCGGCCGGCGTGCTGGCGGTGGACGTCGGCTACGGGCAGCTCGCGTGGTCGCTGCAGAGCGACGAGCGGGTGACGGTGATGGACCGCACCAATGTGCGCGAGCTGACCGTGGAGCTGATCGGCGGCTCGCCGGTCGACCTGGTCGTCGGCGACCTCTCGTTCATCTCGCTGGGCCTGGTGCTGCCCGCGCTGGCCGGCTGCGCGGCCGAGGACGCGGACCTGGTGCTGATGGTCAAGCCGCAGTTCGAGATCGGCAAGGACCGCCTCGGCAGCGGCGGCGTGGTGCGCAGCCCGCAGCTGCGCGCCGAGATGATCCGGCAGGTGGCCGGGAGGGCATGGGAGCAGGGGCTGGGCGTGCGGGCGGTCACCGCGAGCCCCCTGCCGGGGCCGTCGGGGAACGTCGAGTACTTCCTCTGGCTGCGCCGGGACGCCCCGCAGTTGGACCCGGCGGAGGCGGACCGGGCTGTCGCCGAAGGCCCCCGATAGGGTGCTCTGCGGACGTCCGGTCCGTCATGCTGAGTGACGGCCGCACCGGGCCGAGGGCGACCCGGCCGACGTAGGGCCCGGCCGACGTAGGGAGAGGGCAGCGGGCATGAGCGAGCGAACCGCGGGGGAATCCCCGGCCGACATCCGGCGGAGAGCCGTCGAGGGGTGCGTGTCGCCTGCGGCGAGGGCCGGGCGACGGGGGCACCTCGGGGCTGTCGGAACGGGCGGGACTGGCGGGACTGGCGGAGAGGGGCGCGCATGAGCGAGGGACGTACGGTCTTCCTGATCGCGCACACCGGCCGGGAGGCCGCGCTGCGCAGCGTCGAGGGCCTGGTGCACGGCCTGCTGAAGGCGGGCATCCGGATCAGGCTGCTCGCGGCCGAGGCGGTGGACCTGGACCTGCCCGACGGGGTCGAGCGGGTGGCCGGGGGACCGGGCGCGGCGGACGGCTGCGAGCTGATCCTGGTCGCGGGCGGGGACGGGACGCTGCTGCGCGGGGCGGAGCTGGCGCGCGAGCACGGGCTGCCGATGCTCGGCATCAACCTGGGCCGGGTGGGCTTCCTCGCGGAGGCCGAGCGGGACGATCTCGCGGTGGTCGTCGAGCGGGTCGTGGACGCCGACTACGAGGTCGAGGAACGGATGACGCTCGATGTGATCGTCCGGACCAACGGCGACGTGGTGCACCACGACTGGGCGTTGAACGAGGCCTCGATCGAGAAGGCGGCCCGGGAGCGGATGCTGGAGGTGGTGACCGAGGTGGACGGCCGTCCGGTCTCCAACTTCGGGTGCGACGGGGTGGTCTGTGCGACGCCGACCGGTTCGACGGCGTACGCGTTCTCCGGCGGTGGCCCGGTGGTCTGGCCCGAGGTGGAGGCGCTGCTGATGGTGCCGATCAGCGCCCACGCGCTGTTCGCCCGGCCGCTGGTGACCTCGCCGGACTCGGTGCTGGCGGTCGAGGTGCAGCCGAAGACCCCGCACGGCGTGCTCTGGTGCGACGGCCGGCGCTCGGTGGAGCTGCCGGCCGGGGCCCGGGTGGAGGTGCGCCGGGGGCAGACGCCGGTACGGCTCGCCCGCCTGCACCGGGCACCGTTCACCGACCGGCTGGTGGCCAAGTTCGCGCTGCCGGTGACGGGTTGGCGCGGCCGGGCGGAGACGCTCTGACCGACCGTTCCGGCTGCTCCGGCCGCCGGAGCTGACGAAGTGTCAGACGGCCAGTGGCTGGCTGTCGTCGGCGGCGCTCCACCGGCCGCCGACGGCCGCCCGGGCGGCGACGTCCGCGAGGCGTTCGACGGCGGCGGGCACCGCTGCGGCGGGCACGGTGAGCGGGATCCGGATGTGGTGCTCGAAGGCGCCGTCCGAGCCGAAGCGGTTGCCCGCCGCGATCCGTACGCCGCCGTGCTCGCCGGCCAGGGCCAGTGCCGCGCCGGACAGGCCGCCGGTGGAGACCCAGAGCGAGAGCCCGCCGGGCGGGGTGGCGTAGCGCCATTCGGGCAGGTGCTCGCGCAGCGCGCCGGCGAAGGCCTCCGCGGTGGCCCGCAGCCGGTCCAGCTGGTGGGCACGGACGGCCGCCAGCGGCTCGCCCAGCAGCTCGGCGGCGATCAGCTGGTCCAGCACCGGGGCGCCGACGTCGCTGTAGACCCGGGCGGTGGCCAGCCGGCGCACCAGCGCGGGGGCCGCCCGGACCCAGCCGATCCGCAGGCCGCCCCAGAACAGCTTGCCCGCCGAGCCGACGGTGACCACCTGGGCGGACCGGTCCAGCGCGGCCATCGGGCGGGGGAGCGCGGCGTCCGGCGGAAGGCCCCAGCCGAGTTCGGCGGTGGTCTCGTCGGCCAGCACGATCGTGCCGGCGGCCCGGGCGGCGGCCAGGAGCTCCCGGCGCTGCTCCTCGGGGACGAGGGCGCCGGTCGGGTTGTGGAAGTCGGGGATCACGTAGGCGGCCTTGGGCGTGGCGCCGCGCAGCACCCGGCGCCAGTCGGCGAGGTCCCAGGCGGGCTGCCGGGACGGCCCGCCCGGCCAGCTGTACGGGACGGGTACCAGGCGGGCGTCGCCCAGGCGCAGCGCCTGCAGGGTGTGGGCGTAGCTGGGCGCCTCGACGGCGACCCGGTCGCCGCGGCCGATCAGGGCCTGCTGCACCAGGTGCAGGCCGCCCATCGCGCCGATCGTGATCAGGATCTGGTCGGGGGTGGTCGGCAGGCCGCGCTCGCTGTAGCGCCGGGCCACCGCCTCGCGCAGGACCGGGACACCGGTGGGGTAGTTGCCGTGCCCGGCGGCGTACGCGGGCAGCTGCTCGACGGCCCGGGCGGCCGCCGCGCCGAGGAAGGGCTGCGGGGCGGGCAGCGCGGCGACCCCGAGGTCCAGCGTGCGGCCCTGCTCGTCCGGCGGCACCGGGTGCAGCGCGTCGCTGGGCGGCGGGGCGCCCTCGGGCAGGGCGGTCCAGCTGCCGGAGCCGCGCCGGCTGTGCAGGTAGCCCTCGGTGCGCAGGGCCTCGTACGCGGTGGCCACGGTGGTGCGGCTGAGCCGCAGCGCCAGAGCCAGCTCGCGCTCGGCGGGGAGCCGGGCGCCGACCGGCAGCCGGCCCTCGGAGACCAGCAGTCGGATCTGCCCGGCCAGCGTCCGGTAGGCGGGGCGGCGGGTGGTGGCCGGTTCGGGCAGTCGGGCGGCGTCGAGCAGCCGGGCGAGTGCGGCGGCGGTGACGGTGGTGTGCCAGTCGGCCATGGCTGATCAGTCCACTTGCTCGGAATTGGACCTGGATGGGGTCGCTTTGGCCTGTCCATCATGGCAGGGCGGCCGTCGAGTCCGCCACCGTCGCGGGCCCGGCCCGTGCGGTGCAGCACCACCCGGGAGAACCCGATGGCCACCACGAGCACGCACCCGACCACGCACCCGACCACCGCCGCGCCCGCCGCCGGCGCGCAGCGCCCCTCGCGGGCCGTCCGGCTGCTCGGCGACACCCACGCCCTGGGCCGTCGGCTCCCGCAGCTCCTGGTCGGGCTCGCCCTCTACGGGGCGAGCATGGGGCTGATGCTGCGCTCCGGGCTCGGCCTCGACCCGTGGGACGTCTTCCACCAGGGCCTGCAACGCACCGCCGGCCTCTCGGTCGGCGCCTGGGTGACCATCTGCGGCGCCCTCGTGCTGCTGCTCTGGATCCCGCTGCGCCAGCGCCCCGGCCTGGGCACCGTCGCCAACGTGCTGATGATCGGCGCGGCGATGGACCTCACCCTCCGGGTGGTCGGCACGCCGGGCCCGCTGCCGGCCCGGATCGCACTCATGGCGGGAGCGATCGTGCTCAACGGCCTGGCCACCGGCCTCTACATCGGCGCCCGCTTCGGGCCGGGCCCGCGCGACGGCCTGATGACCGGCCTGAACCGGCGCACCGGCCGGTCGCTGCGGCTGATCCGGACCGGGATCGAACTCACCGTGCTGGCCGCCGGAGTCCTGCTCGGCGGCACCGCGGGCGTCGGAACCGTCGCGTACGCGCTGGCCATCGGCCCGCTCGCGCAGATCTTCCTGCCCTGGTGCACGGTTCCCACCGCAGCTCAAACGGCCCGGAAGGGATGAACTTACGAGGCGTGGGGTTGCCGCTCGTCGCGCGCCGGGGCCGGAACCTCGTAAGGTCGTCACCGTGTTGGACGAGATGCGGATACGGGATCTTGGGGTCATTGACGACGCGGTGGTCGAACTGGCCCCCGGCTTCACCGCCGTGACCGGTGAGACCGGTGCCGGAAAGACCATGGTGGTGACCAGCCTCGGCCTGTTGCTGGGCGGCCGCGCCGACCCGGGCCTGGTGCGCAACGGCGCCGGACGCGCGGTCGTCGAGGGCAGGCTCGAACTGCCCGCGGGCTCCCCGGCGGCCGCCCGCGCCGTCGAGGCCGGCGCCGAACTCGACGACGGCGCGCTGCTGATCAGCCGGACCGTCTCCGCCGAGGGCCGCTCCCGGGCGTACGTCGGCGGCCGGTCCGTCCCGGTCGGGCTCCTCGCCGAGCTCGGCGAGGACCTGATCGCCGTGCACGGCCAGACCGACCAGCAGCGGCTGCTCCGGCCGGCCCGCCAGCGCGGCGCCCTGGACCGGTACGCGGGCGAGGCGGTGGCCGAGCCGCTGGCCCGCTACCGCGAGGTCTACCGCCGGCTGCGGGAGGTCTCGGCCACCCTGGAGGAGCTGACCACCCGGGCCCGCGAGCGCGCCCAGGAGGCCGACCTGCTCCGCTTCGGCCTGGACGAGGTGGCCGCCGCCGAGCCCGTCGCCGACGAGGACGTCGAGCTGGGCGCCGAGGCCGAGCGGCTCGGCCACGCCGACGCGCTCTCCTCCGCCGCCACCCTGGCCCACGCCGCCCTGGCCGGCGACCCGGCCGACCCGGAGGCGCTGGACGCCGGCACCCTGCTGGCCCAGGCCCGCCGCGCCCTGGACGCCGTTCGTCACCACGACGAGCGCCTCGCCTCCCTCGCCGACCGGCTGAACGAGGTCGGCTACCTGCTGGCCGATGTCGCCGGCGACCTGGCCGGCTACGCCGACGACCTGGACGCCGACCCGGTCCGGCTGGCCGCCGTCGAGGACCGCCGGGCCGTCCTGGCCCAGCTGCTGCGCAAGTACGGCGGCCCGGAGAACTCCCTCGCCGAGGTGCTCGCCTGGGCCGAGGCCGGCTCCGCCCGGCTCGCCGAGCTCGACGGCGACGACGAGCGGATCGACGAGCTCGGCGCCCAGGAGACCGAGCTGCGCACCGAGTTGGCCGAGCTCGCGGCCGAGGTCTCGACCGCCCGGCAGGCCGCCGCCGGCCGCTTCGCCGAGGCCGTCTCCGCCGAACTCGCCGAACTCGCGATGCCGCACGCCCGGGTGACCTTCGCGATCGGTCAGGTCGACGACCTCGCCGGCATCGAGGTCGACGGCCGCACCGTCGCCTACGGTCCGCACGGCGTGGACGAGGTCGAGGTGCTGCTCGCCCCGCACCCCGGGGCCCAGGCCCGCCCGATCGCCAAGGGTGCCTCCGGCGGTGAGCTCTCCCGGGTGATGCTCGCGGTCGAGGTGGTCTTCGCCGGCGCCGACCCCGTCCCGACCTACCTGTTCGACGAGGTGGACGCGGGCGTCGGCGGCAAGGCCGCGGTCGAGATCGGCCGCCGGCTGGCCAAGTTGGCCGAGTCCGCCCAGGTCGTGGTGGTCACCCACCTGCCCCAGGTCGCCGCCTTCGCCGACCGCCACCTGGTGGTGGTGAAGACCGACGACGGCACCGTGACCCGCAGCGGCGTCAAGGTGCTGAACGACGAGGAGCGGGTGCGCGAACTCTCCCGGATGCTGGCCGGTCTGGAGGACTCGGAGTTGGGCCGCGCCCACGCCGAGGAACTGCTGGCCGCCGCCCGGGCGCCGCGCCACCGGTAGCCGCCGTCGCCCGGCCCGGCGGCCCTCCGGCGGACCGCGACGCGCTCCCCGTGGCGCCGACTGTCCAAGAGGGCCGCCGACCTGGCATGGTGGCGGCTGGACAATGGCTTTCCAGTCCCGAGCGCCGTCGGCGGGCAATCCTCGCGACGCGGCGCGCGAACCTGATCGAGTCGGATGCGAGACGACGTGGACCATTCCGCCGCCCGGGCCACCGCGGCCGCCCCTGAACCGGGTCAGCTGCACGTGGTGCTCGTCCTGGCCGCCAGTACCGGCGGCATCGGTGCGCATGTGCGCTCACTGGCACAGGGCCTGGTCGCGCACGGAGTGACCGTTACGGTCTGCGCGCCCGCCGGTACGGACGCGTTGTTCGGCTTCTCCCGCACCGGAGCCAGGTTCCACCTGGTCGACATCACCCCCACGGCGGGTGCCCGCAGCGACGCCACCGCGATCGGCGAGCTGCGCCGCGCCTTCACCGGCGCCGATGTGGTGCACGCCCACGGCCTGCGCGCCGGGCTCCTCTCGGACCTCGCGCTGCGCACCGCCGGCCGCTTCCCGGGCCTGCGCCCGGAGACCCCGCTGGTGGTCACCGCGCACCACGCGCTGCTGGCCACCGGCATGGAGCGGCGGCTCCAGCGGCTGATGGAGCGCCGGGTGGCGCGCGCCGCCGACCTGGTGCTCGGCGCCTCCTCCGACCTGGTGGCCCGGGCCCGCGAGCTGGGCGCCACCGACGCCCGGCTCGGCCCGGTCGCGGCCCCGCCGATGCCCGAGGGCCGACTGGAACGGGCCGAGGCCCGGGCGGCGCTGCTCGGTGAGGGCCCGGACCGCCCGCTGGTGCTGGCGGTCGGCCGGCTCGTGCCGCAGAAGGCCTTCGGGCTGCTGCTGGACGCCGCCCGAGAGCTGGCCGCGCTGGATCCGGAGCCGCTGCTGCTGATCGCCGGCGACGGCCCCGAGGCCGCCGGGCTGCGTGAGCGGGTGGCCGCCGAGAAGGCGGCGGTGCGGCTGCTCGGCTACCGCACCGATGTGCCGGACCTGCTGGCCGCCGCCGACGTGTTGGTGGTCTCCAGCCGCTGGGAGGCCCGTTCGCTGGTGGTCCAGGAGGCGATGCGGGCCGGCGTGCCGGTGGTGGCCACCGCCGTCGGCGGCATCCCCGAGCTGGTCGGTGACGCCGCCGTGCTGGTCCCGCCCGGTGACGCGGCCGCGCTCGGCCGGGCGGTGCGCGAGCTGCTGGGCGACCCGGACCGGCGTCGGCGGCTGGTGGCCGCGGGTCGGCAGCAGGCCGAGACCTGGCCGGACGAGGCCGCGACCGTGGCGCAGGTGCTCAGCACCTACGACGAGCTGGTGCAGCGCACCCCGTAGCCGTCCGGGCCGTGTCGGAGGGTCGGCCCGGACGGCACGGCACCGCACCGCCGCCGACCGGACCTGCCCGGGCCGTGGGCCGCCCGGGCAGGCGCCGCTCAGACGGTGGCCTGCTCGGCCCGGTCGGCGGCCAGGCCGTCCGGCTGGGCGGAGAGGTAGGCGCCGCCGCAGGCGGTCAGCCGCAGCGCGGTGTCGATCAGCGGGACGTGGCTGAAGGCCTGCGGGAAGTTGCCGACCTGGCGCTTCTCCCGGGGGTCCCACTCCTCGGCGAGCAGGCCGATGTCGTTGCGCAGTGACAGCAGCTTGTCGAACAGCTCACGGGCCTCCTGCACCCGGCCGATCATGGCGAGGTCGTCGGCCAGCCAGAAGGAGCAGGCCAGGAAGGCGCCCTCGTGGCCGGAGAGGCCGTCCACGTTGTTGCCGCTCTCGTCGTGCGTGGGGTAGCGCAGCACGAAGCCGTCCTCGGTGGAGAGCTCGCGCTGGATCGCCTCGATGGTGCCGATCACCCGCTTGTCGTCCGGCGGGAGGAACCCGACCTGCGGGATCAGCAGCAGCGAGGCGTCCAGCTCCTTGCCGCCGTAGTACTGGGTGAAGGTGTTGCGCTCCGGGTCGTAGCCCTTCTCGCAGACGTCGCGGTGGATGGTCGCCCGCAGCTCGCGCCAGCGCTCCAGGTGGCTGTCGGAGGGCGCGTCCTCGGGGTTCTGCTCCAGCAGCTTGATCGTCCGGTCGACCGCCACCCAGGCCATCACCTTGGAGTGGACGAAGTGGCGGCGCGGGCCGCGGACCTCCCAGATGCCCTCGTCCGGCTCCTGCCAGTGCTCCTCCAGGTACTCGATGAGGCGCAGCTGGAGGTGGTGGGCGTGGTCGTTGCGGACCAGGCCGGTCATGTGGGCCAGGTGCAGGGCCTCGACGACCTCGCCGTAGACGTCCAGCTGCAGCTGGCCGGCCGCGCCGTTGCCGACCCGCACCGGCTGCGAGCCCTCGTAGCCGGGCAGCCAGTCCAGCGAGGACTCGGTGAGCTCGCGCTCGCCGGCGATGCCGTACATGATCTGCAGGTTCTCCGGGTCCCCGGCGACGGCGCGCAGCAGCCACTCGCGCCAGGCGCGGGCCTCGTCGCGGTAGCCGGTGCGCAGCAGCGAGGAGAGGGTGATGGCGGCGTCGCGCAGCCAGGTGTAGCGGTAGTCCCAGTTCCGCTCGCCGCCGATGTCCTCGGGCAGGGAGGTGGTGGGGGCCGCGACGATGCCGCCGGTGGGGGCGTAGGTGAGGCCCTTGAGGGTGATCAGCGAGCGGATCACGGCCTCCCGGTAGGGGCCCTGGTAGGTGCACTGGCCGGCCCAGTCGTGCCAGAAGTCCGCGGTGGCGTCGAGCATCTCCTCGGCGTCCGGGGCCTTGGGAGCCTCCAGGTGGGAGGCCTGCCAGGTGAGTGCGAAGGCGATCCGCTCGCCGGCCGCGACGGCGAAGTCCGCGTAGGTGGTGAGGTTGCGCCCGTAGGTCTCGGCCTCGCCGTCCAGCCAGACCGAGTCGGGGCCGGCCACGGCCACGGTCCGGTGGCCGCCGTCGGCCTGCTCGACCCGGTGCACCCAGGGCACGACCCGCCCGTAGCTGAACCGCATCCGCACCGCCGAGCGCATCCGGACCGTGCCGGACAGGCCCTCGACGATCCGGATCATCTGCGGGACGGAGTCCCGTCCGGCCAGCGGGCGCGGGGGCATGAAGTCGATCACCCGGACGCTGCCGCCCTGGCAGTCCCACTCCTGCTCCAGGATCAGCGAGTCGCCCCGGTAACGGCGCCGGTCGGCGGGGACGGCCGGTGCGGCGGCGGTGGGCGGGGGGACCCGGAGGTCGCCGGTGTCGGTGAAGCGGGCGCGGGGGGTGTCCGGGGCGGGGGCCGGGGTGGCCGGCGGCTCGGCGGCCATCACCTCGGCCGGGCCGATCCGCCAGAAGCCGTGTTCATCGGTGCCGAGCAGGCCGGCGAACACGGCCGGCGAGTCGAAGCGGGGCAGACACAGCCAGTCGACCGCCCCGTCCCTGCTGACCAGGGCAGCGGTCTGCATGTCCCCGATGAGTGCGTAGTCCTCGATACGGCCGGCCACGTGGATCTCCAGTTCGCAATGTGGTCACGACGCATCGGCGATCCGGGGAGAGCCAGCGGGTCTGCGGGGCCGGGGCCACCCCGGGACGTCCGGCCTGCCGGGGGTGGTGGCAGGCCTTGCTGGAGTGTCCGCACGAGGCTCGGTCGAGCCCCAGGGTGGGTGGGGAGGAGCTTGATGACGGGGAGGTCCGGTCGCGCATCGGGGACCGAGAGGTGTTCTGACCCTCCCACGCCCTCCGCGTGCTCGTGCTGTCGGCGATGCGTCCGTGCAGCTTACGACGGACGAAAGGGGCGAAGCACGCGGACGCTGCCCTGTGTGCCGCCACAATTCGGCGGAAATGCCGTGCATCGTGGGGGAGCCGTGCAGGATGGCTCGGAAGGATCACCTCCGGATGGTCCGTCGGGAGGGGCACTCATGACCCGCCCGAGCGCTGCGGAGTGGCCCGGTCGGGCCGGTGGTGCGACCGGTGTGACTCGTGCGCCGGATGATGCGCCGGTGGTGCGCCGGGGGCGAGCGTCCGGAGCGCCGCGAGCGGGCCGGAACGCGTCCCGGCCGGGTCACTGATACCCTGGTATCCCGTGGACCGGTGGGATCAAACGCCCCGGACCAGCCGAACCGACGACCCTTCGAGTGCCGTGCACCGCATCGCACTCCCGTCGCGCGAGGCGAGCCGAGAGCTTCCCGCCCACGTCACCTTCGACACGCGACCCACGGGAGCCCCCTCTTGGCACAGCCCCATTCCGGCAAGGCATCGAACGGCCGCGCCGTGACGACCAAGCACCTCTTCGTCACCGGGGGTGTCGCCTCTTCGCTCGGCAAGGGCCTCACCGCCTCCAGCCTGGGCGCCCTGCTCAAGGCCCGCGGACTGCGCGTGACGATGCAGAAGCTCGACCCGTACCTCAACGTGGACCCGGGCACCATGAACCCGTTCCAGCACGGCGAGGTCTTCGTCACCGACGACGGTGCCGAGACCGACCTCGACGTCGGCCACTACGAGCGGTTCCTCGACACCAACCTGCACGGCTCGGCGAACGTCACCACCGGCCAGGTGTACTCGACGGTCATCGCCAAGGAGCGCCGCGGCGAGTACCTGGGCGACACCGTCCAGGTCATCCCGCACATCACCAACGAGATCAAGGCCCGGATCCGCCGGATGGCGACCGAGGACGTCGACGTGGTGATCACCGAGGTCGGCGGCACCGTCGGCGACATCGAGTCGCTGCCCTTCCTGGAGGCCGTCCGCCAGGTCCGCCACGAGGTCGGCCGGGACAACGTGTTCTTCGTGCACGTCTCCCTGCTCCCGTACATCGGCCCCTCGGGCGAGCTGAAGACCAAGCCCACCCAGCACTCGGTGGCCGCGCTGCGCAACATCGGCATCCAGCCGGACGCCATCGTGCTGCGCGCCGACCGCGAGGTCCCGCAGGCCATCAAGCGCAAGATCTCGCTGATGTGCGACGTGGACGAGGAGGCCGTGGTCGCGGCCATCGACGCCAAGTCGATCTACGACATCCCCAAGGTCCTGCACAGCGAGGGCCTGGACGCGTACGTCGTGCGCCGCCTGGACCTCCCGTTCCGTGACGTGGACTGGACCACCTGGGATGACCTGCTGCGCCGCGTCCACGAGCCCCAGCACATCGTCAAGGTCGCGCTGGTCGGCAAGTACATCGACCTGCCGGACGCCTACCTGTCGGTGACCGAGGCGCTGCGCGCCGGCGGCTTCGCCAACAACGCCCGGGTCGAGATCAAGTGGGTCACCTCCGACGACTGCGCCACGCCCGAGGGCGCCCAGGAGCACCTCGGCGACGTGGACGCGATCTGCATCCCCGGCGGCTTCGGCGACCGCGGTGTGGACGGCAAGGTCGCGGCGATCACCTACGCCCGCGAGAACCGGATCCCGTTGTTGGGCCTGTGCCTGGGTCTGCAGTGCGTGGTCATCGAGGCCGCCCGCAACCTGGCCGGCCTGCCCGAGGCCAACTCCACCGAGTTCGACGCGGCCGCCAAGTACCCGGTCATCTCCACCATGGCCGAGCAGCTGGCCATCGTCGACGGCAAGGGCGACCTGGGTGGCACCATGCGCCTGGGCCTCTACCCGGCCAAGCTCGCCGAGGGCTCCATCGTCCGTGAGGTCTACGGCGGCGAGCAGTACGTCGAGGAGCGCCACCGCCACCGCTACGAGGTCAACAACGCGTACCGCGCCGACCTGGAGAAGACCGGCCTGCAGTTCTCCGGCCTCTCCCCGAAGGGCGACCTGGTCGAGTACGTCGAGTACCCGCGCGAGGTGCACCCCTACCTGGTGGCCACCCAGGCCCACCCGGAGCTGAAGTCCCGCCCGACCCGCCCGCACCCGCTGTTCGCGGGCCTCGTCAAGGCGGCCATCGAGATCAAGACGGCCGGCCGGTAGTCAGGACCGACCACCAGTCGTCGACACGTCACCGGACGGCGGCCCCGCGATTCCCGCGGGGCCGCCGTCCGGCGTTAGATTGTGTCGTACTGACGAAAAGGGGAGACCGATGGACGACCAGAGCATCGCCGACGTGGCCGAGGAGTGGGAGGTCCGGGGGACCGGGACGCCGTTCCAGGGCAAGGTCACCGGGGTGCGCTCCGAGGAGGTCCGGATGCCCGACGGCAGCTGGGCCCGCCGCGACTACCAGACCCACCCCGGCTCGGTCGCCGTCCTGGCGCTGGACGACCGGCAGCGGGTCCTCGTCCTGCGCCAGTACCGCCACCCCGTCCGCCAGCGGCTCTGGGAGCTGCCGGCCGGTCTGCTCGACGTCCCCGGCGAGAACCCGCTGCACGCCGCCCAGCGCGAGCTGTACGAGGAGGCGCACTGCAAGGCCGACACCTGGCGGGTGCTGGTCGACTTCTACACCTCGCCCGGCGGCACCGACGAGGCGCTGCGCCTCTTCCTCGCCACCGACCTCACCGAGGCCGACGGCGAGCGCTACGAGGCGCACGGCGAGGAACTGGAGATCGAGACCGCCCGGGTACCGGTCCCCGAGCTGATCCGGCTGATCCACGCGGGCGAACTGCACAACCCCACCCTGATCACCGGCACCCTCGCCCTGCACGCCGCCCTCACCGGCCCCGGCGGGCTGGACGCGCTGCGCCCCGCCGACTCGCCGTGGCCGGCCCGGCCCTTCTCGGCGTGACACCGGACGGGTCGGCGCCCCGCCATTGATCCGCAGGGGTGACTTACCGGTTCGTACGACCGGATGTCACCTCGGCGGAGCCCGACGGTCGAACTACGCTTCGCAGACAGGGCGCCCGTCCCGGGCCGCCTCCGCTGAGCACTGGGTGACGTCGGGAGTGGCACGGGTGGCGAGGAAGACGGCGACGATGGACGCGGGGCCCGGCGTACCCGTCGAGGGCGTTCCCGGGCTGGACCGGCTGCCCGCCGGTCCCACGCTGTTCGTCGGCCGGCGCGCGGAGCTCGCCGCCCTGCGGGCCGCCGCCGCCCGCCCGGCCGAGGGCCGCAGCCGCGTCCTGGTGCTGGCCGGCCGGCCGGGCTCCGGGCGGACGGCGCTGGCCGTCCGGTTCGCCCTCACCGTCGCCGCCGACCACCCCGACGGTGTGCTGTTCGCCCGGCTCTCCGCCCCCGACGGCGGCCGGGTGCCACCTGCCCGGGCCGCCCGCCGGCTGCTGGAGCAGCTCGGCGCGGACACCGCGGGCGTCCCGCTGCCCGGCGCCGTCGAGGACGGCCGGGACGAACCGGTCTGCGTCGCGCTGCGGGAGGCGCTGGCCGGGCGGAAGGTCCTGCTGGTGCTGGACGACGTCCGGGACGCCGGACAGCTCTGGCCGCTGCTCGCGGACGAGCCGGGCTGTCTCGTCCTCGCCACCACCGCCGGGCCGCTCACCGGCATCGAGGACATCGACCCGGTCATCCTCGGCGGGCTCGACCGGCAGGCCTCGGGCGAGCTGCTCGGCGACCTGGTCGGCGGGACCCGGATCAGCTGTGACCCGGTCGGCGGTGCCGATCTCGCGGAGGCCTGCGCCTCCCGGCCGGCCGCGCTGCGGCTGATGGCCGGATGGCTGCGCGGCAACCCGGAACTGGCGGTCACCGATGCCGCGCAGGAGCTGGCGCGGGCGGTACGGGAGGCCGACGCGAGGCCGCCGGGCGGCGGGAAGCCGACCGGCGGTGCGAAGCCCCCGGAGGCGAGTGGGGGGAAGCCGGCGGGGGCGGCGGACGCGCCAGGGGTGAAGGGCGCGCTGAACGGGGGCACGGGGGCCGCCGGAGCGGCCGGGGCGGACGGGCGTGCCCCGCGCGGGGCCGAGGACGTTCCGGGGGCCGGGAAGGGCGGTAAGCCGCCGGCGGGCGCCGGCCGGGGCCCGAAGCGGGGTGAGCGGCGCGGCGGGAACCGGGTCGAGAAGCAGGTTTCGGAGCAGGCACCGGAGCAGGCGCCGGGGCAGGTGCTGGGGCAGGGCCAGGGCGGGGCCGGGGGAGGGAAGCCGGGCGCCGCCGGGACGGCTGTGGGCCCGGCCGCCGGCTCGGCGGGCGCGGCAGCGGCCGTCCTGTCGTCGGCCGCCGTGCCGGTGACCGATCCCGCCGCCTGGGTGAAGCCGGCGCCCGAGCCGGCCGAGCCCGTTCCGGTGCCCGACAACGATCCGCTGATCGGTGCGTTCACCCTGCAGTACGACACGCTGCCGGCCGCCCAGGCGCGGATGCTGCGGGCGCTCACCCTCGCCCCGGGGCAGACCGCCGATCCGCGGACCGCCTCGGCACTGGTCGGCTGCCCGGCGTCGGAGGCCGCCACCACGCTGGCCGCGCTCGCCGAGCGGGAGCTGCTCGGCGAGGAGCCGGCCGCCGCCGACGGTACCCCCCGCTACCGGGTGCCCGGACGGCTCTACCCCCGGCTGGTCCGGCTGCGCGAGCGCGAGGACCGGCCCGCCGAGCTCGAACTGGCCCGGGCCCGGCTGCTGGAGCGGCTGGTCCGGCTCACCGAAGCCGCCCGCGCGCTGCTCGACCCGGCCGGCGGCCCCGGCCCGGACCCGCTGCCGGGACCGCTCCGGCTGCGCTCCGCCGCCGAGGCCCGGCAGTGGCTGCTCGGCGAGCGCGACGTCCTGCTCGGCGCGGTCGCCGACGCGATCGGCCAGGGCGATCTGGACGGCTCGGCCGGCCGGCTGGTCACCGCCCTGCTCCGGGCGCTGCCGCTGACGGGGGCCGCCGCCCCCGCCGACCTCTACCAGCTGCACGAGCAGGTGCTGACCGTGGCCGAGCGGCACGGCAAGCCACGCCGGGCCGCCGCCGCGCTGCTCAATCTGGGCGATCTCCAGGCCGCGGCCGGCCGTTGCGAGCAGGCCGCCGCGCACTACCGGGCGGCCCTGGAGCATGCCCGGTCCGCCGATGACGAGGCACTGTGCGCCCGCGCCCTGGAGGGCGCGGCCGGCTGTTACCGGGCGCTCGGCGAGGCGGTCCGCGCCGCCGACTGGTACGGGCGGGCGCTCGCCCTGCGGCAGTCGATGGGCGACCACGCCGCCGAGGCCCGGCTGCTCGCGCGGGTGGCCGAGGCGCACGCCGCGCAGCGCCGGTTCGAGGAGGCCGAGCGGGAGTACCGGGCGTCCCTGTCGGTGCTGCGGCGCCTGGGTGACGAGCGCGGGCTGGCTGTCGTCGGCGCCGCCCTCGCGGAGCTGCGGGAACGCCTCGACGGCGGGTGGTAGGGGGAGGTTCCGGAGTATTGTCGGAGATGCCTGGTTGGCATTGCTTTGGCGGGAAGATCGCTGGGGAAGCCTACGAACCTGCCAATGTGTCCGGCAGATTTATTCACTTTGGAAGGCTGACACGCCGCCTGGGCTTCATTACACTCGAACTCAGTCGCGCAGCGATCCATGCCCCGGTGTCGTCCGGAGGCTTCCCCACGTGCGCGTCGCCCGCCGGTCTTCTCCGGTAGGGACCCCCATGGCAAGAGGACGTGTTTAGCCGTGAAGGTCGGCATCCCCCGCGAGGTCAAGAACCACGAGTACCGCGTGGCCATCACGCCCGCCGGCGTGCATGAGCTCGTCCGCAACGGACACGAGGTCTACATCGAGGACAACGCCGGTGTCGGCTCCTCGATCCCCAACGAGGAGTACGTGGCCGCCGGCGCCACCATCCTCCCCACCGCCGACGAGGTGTGGGCCACCGCCGACCTGCTGCTGAAGGTCAAGGAGCCCATCGCCCAGGAGTACCACCGTCTGCGCAAGGGCCAGACCCTCTTCACGTACCTGCACCTGGCGGCCGACCGCGCCGGCACCGACGCGCTGGTCGCGTCCGGCACCACCGCGATCGCGTACGAGACCGTGCAGCTCGCCAACGGCGCCCTGCCGCTGCTCGCGCCGATGTCCGAGGTCGCGGGTCGGCTGGCCCCGCAGGTCGGCTCGTACCACCTGATGCGCCCGGCCGGCGGCCGCGGCGTGCTGCCCGGCGGCGTGCCCGGCACCCACCCGGCCAAGGCCGTCGTCATCGGCGGTGGCGTCTCCGGCTGGCACGCGGCCACCATCGCCATCGGCATGGGTTACGAGGTGACCCTGCTCGACCGCGACATCAACAAGCTGCGCGAGGCCGACAAGGTCTTCGGCACCAAGATCAAGGCCATCGCCTCCAACGCCTTCGAGCTGGAGAAGGCCGTCCTGGAGGCCGACCTGGTGATCGGCGCCGTGCTGATCCCGGGCGCCAAGGCCCCGAAGCTCGTCACCAACGAGCTGGTCTCCCGCATGAAGCCGGGCTCCGTGCTCGTCGACATCGCCATCGACCAGGGCGGCTGCTTCGAGGACTCGCACGCGACCACGCACGCCGAGCCGACCTTCCAGGTCCACAACTCGGTCTTCTACTGCGTGGCCAACATGCCGGGCGCCGTCCCGAACACCTCCACCTACGCGCTGACCAACGCCACGCTGCCCTACATCGTGGAGCTGGCCAACCGTGGCTGGAAGGACGCGCTGCGTCGCGACCCGGCGCTCGCCAAGGGCCTGAACGTGCACGAGGGTCAGATCACCTTCGGCGCCGTCGCCGAGGCCTTCGGCCTGGAGTCCGTCTCCCTGGAGAGCGTGCTCGCCTGACCTCGCCCTTTCCGGTCCGGGACGGTCCGCGCCAGGCCGGCGCAGGCCACCCGGACCAGGGGGCTGCCCCCGACGGGACGGCCCGTAGGCCCCCGACCCTCTTTCTCCGCCCGTCGACGGGCGGAGAAAGAGGGTCGGGGGCTTCGCCATGCCCGTGAACGGGCGGTGACATGGGCAGGTCGCTCTGTCGTCAATTTCTGTGGGTCGCGTCACCCGACCGCAGAAACGTTAGGGTCAAGGGCCCCCGCATCCCTTGACAGAGGGTTGCCCGATAGTCGACACATCCTGCCCACTACCGTGGATTGTGTTGCTGCGAACGCCTTGAACGGCCTAGAGTCGCAAACCGTCGGCATGCTGCCACGCTGACGAATCGACATAGAGTCCTGGATGCCCAAGGAGGTAAGACGACTTGTGAATGAGTCGACATTTGCTCCCGGGGGTGGTCAGCCAGGACTGGCGGAGCACACCGCCGTCCAGCCGAGTGAGGAGTCCGGGGCCCGGCAGGCCACCGTCGGCTCGGCCGAGGTCGGCTCGGTCGCACTCCGCACGTTCGAAGCACGCCAGCACACAGCACAGGTGACCACGGTGACCGACTACGACGTCGACCTGCCGGCCCACGGCCTGGCCTACGGCGAGTTCGCCTACGGCGCCTACGACGACCCGGACGCCGAGTACGAGCCGGACCCGGAGTACGCCGCCACGCTGGCTCCCGACGCCGCACGCCAGCGCCGCGAGCGGGTCGGCCCGACCGGCCGTCCGCTGCCGTACTTCCCGATCCCCGCGCCGGTGGCCGAGCACGGCCCCGCGCAGATCATCGCGATGTGCAACCAGAAGGGCGGCGTCGGCAAGACCACGTCGACCATCAACCTGGGCGCGGCCCTGGCCGAGTACGGCCGCCGAGTGCTGCTCGTGGACTTCGACCCGCAGGGCGCGCTCTCGGTGGGCCTCGGGGTCAACCCGATGGAGCTCGACGTCACCGTCTACAACCTGCTCATGGAGCGGGGCCTGACGGCCGATGAGGTGCTGCTGAAGACCGCGGTGCCGGGCATGGACCTGCTGCCCTCCAACATCGACCTCTCCGCCGCCGAGGTGCAGCTGGTCAGCGAGGTGGCCCGGGAGTCCGCGCTGGCGCGCGCCCTGAAGCCGCTGCTGCCCGACTACGACTTCGTCATCATCGACTGCCAGCCCTCGCTGGGCCTGCTGACGGTCAATGCCCTGACGGCGGCTCACAGCGTCATCGTCCCGTTGGAGTGCGAGTTCTTCGCGCTGCGCGGCGTCGCGCTGCTCACCGAGACGATCGAGAAGGTCTGCGAGCGGCTCAACCCCGAGCTGCGCCTGGACGGCATCCTGGCCACCATGTACGACTCGCGCACCGTGCACAGCCGCGAGGTGCTGGCCCGGGTCGTCGAGGCGTTCGGCGAACACGTCTTCCACACCGTCATCGGGCGGACCGTGCGGTTCCCGGAGACCACCGTCGCCGGCGAGCCGATCACGACCTATGCCACCAACTCGGTCGGTGCCGCCGCCTACCGCCAGCTCGCCAGGGAGGTGCTCGACCGGTGCCGCCCCGCCGAGTGAGTCTCCCGGGTGCCGACGAGCTGTTCCGGACCACCGGCGGGATGGCGCTGTCGCCGTCCCTCGCGCCGCGTCCGGCCGCCGAGGCGCCCAGACCGGAGACCGCGCGGACCGTCAACGGCGCCGGCCCCGGAGCGGACGGCGCCGAGGGTGTCGACGACGGCTCGTCGGGCGGCGCGACCGGGGGTGCCGGGACCGCCGGCGAGGCCGGTCGGCCGCGCGAGCACCAGCCGGCGTCCGGCTCGGTGCCCGCCCCCGCGCAGCCGGGTGGGGCCCAGGGCATCGGGCAGAACGGTGCTACGGGCAGTACGGCCGGCGGTGCGGCGGGTGTCGCTCAGGCCGGGAAGGCCGTGCAGGGCGGTCGGAGCGCCGCGCCGGCGCCGCGCCAGCACGCGGGTGCCACCGAGGAGCAGGCGGGTGCCACAGGGCGCCCCAGGCCGCGCGGCCGGGCTCCGCGCCGCCCCACCGGGCGGGAGCGGCACGACGAGAAGATCACCGTGTACGTGTCCGCCGAAGAGCTGATGGACCTCGAACACACCCGACTGGTGCTCCGCGGCGAGCACGGTCTGGCGGTGGACCGCGGCCGGATCGTCCGGGAGGCCATCGCGGTGGTGCTGGCCGATCTGGAGCAACGCGGCGAGGCGAGCATCCTGGTGCGGCGGCTGCGCGGGCGCTGAGGCCGGTGATCGGTCGGCTCTTCGGGGTCGGCTCTCCGGTGGGGGGTTTCGGGCGAGGGCTTTCCGGTGGGCTCTGTCCGGCGGGCTCCGTCCGGTGGGGGCTTTCCGATGGGGGCTTTCCGATGGGGCGGCTGTCCTGGGGGCGCCGGGTGGCGATCCGGGTACGGGCGCCGGTGCCGATACGGGTGGCAGTGCCGGTCCGGGGCGATGCGTGCGGCGTGTCGGCGGCCCCGGCGCGGGGAGGACGGCGGCGCCGGGGCGAAGATGGACCGTCATGCCGAGCACCTCCGAATCGCCCGCCGTCGAGGCCACTGAGGCCGCTGAGACCGCTGGGACTGCCGAGACCACTGGGATCGCTGCGGCTGTTGGGGCTGCTGAACCGGTCGAGGCCGACGATCAGTCGCGTGGCGGCTTCCGGGTACGGCTGGAGAACTTCGAAGGCCCCTTCGACCTGCTGCTGAGCCTGATCGCCAAGCACAAGCTGGACGTCACCGAGGTGGCGCTGGCCACGGTCACCGACGATTTCATGGCGCACATCCGGTCCATGGGCCCGGACTGGGACCTGGACGCCGCCACCGAGTTCCTGGTGGTCGCCGCGACGCTCCTCGATCTCAAGGCCGCCCGGCTGCTGCCGGCCGCCGAGGTGGAGGACGAGGAGGACCTCGCCCTGCTGGAGGCGCGCGACCTGCTCTTCGCCCGGTTGTTGCAGTACCGCGCCTACAAGCGGGCGGCGGCCCTGTTCGGCGACCGCTGGGCCGCCGAACTGCTCCGGCACCCCCGGACGGTCGGCCTGGAGCCCCAGCACGCGCGGCTGCTCCCCGAGGTCGTGATCAGCATCGGCACGGAGCGGTTCGCGCAGCTGGCGGCGAAGGCGATGACACCCAGGCCCGAGCCGGTCGTCTACGTCGACCACATCCACACCCCGCCGGTCAGCGTGCGGGAACAGGCCGGGCTGGTGGTCGGGCTGCTCACCGGGCTGGGCGAGGCGTCCTTCCAGCAACTGGTCGCCGACGCCCCGGACACCTTGGTCGTGGTCGCCCGCTTCCTGGCCCTGCTGGAGCTGTACCGGGAGCGGGTGCTCGCCTTCGAGCAGCCCGAGGCGCTGGGCGAGCTGCTGGTGCGCTGGGTGGCCGAGGAGGACCGCGGCACGGTTGAAGTGACGGACGAATTCGACCGGCCGGCGGGTGAGCAGAAGCCGGCCGGGGAGCAGAGGCCGACCGGTGAGCGGAAGGAGGAGCGATGACCTCTGGGGCGAATACCGGAGAGCGGCCGGTGCGGCGTCCGCTCGGCGTGCCGGGGCAGCCGAGGGCGGAGGAGTGGCTGGAGCCGGCACCCGGGGTGGTGGCGGCGGAGCCGGCGCTCGACGCGGTCGATGTCGCGGTCGATGTTGATCTCGCGGTCGATGTGGATGTCGATGTCGCGGTCGATGTTGATCTCGCGGTCGATGTGGATGTCGATGTCGCGGGCGGTGAGGAGACGGCGCTCGATACGGCGGCCTTCGACGTGGCGGCCGGGGAGGCTGCGACCGGCGAGGTGGCGGTGACCGACTCCGTCCCAGGGGTGTCCGAGATGCTGGTCGTGCGCCAGAAGACGGCTCCGTCGACTTCTGGCGCGGGAGAGAGCGAGCGGGCGGCGGTCGGACCGGCGGCGGACGGGCTCGGGCTGAAGGCCGAGCTGGAGGCGATCCTGATGGTCGTCGACGAACCCGCCCGCGAGGCCCACCTGGCGTCCGTCCTGGCGCGACCGCGGGAGGAGGTGGCGTCGGCGCTGCGTGAGCTGTCCGCCGAGTACACCGTGCAGGGGCGCGGTTTCGACCTGCGACTGGTGGCCGGAGGGTGGCGGTTCTACAGCCGGGCCGAGTGCGCGCCGGCCGTCGACCGCTTCGTCCTGGACGGCCAGCAGGCCCGGCTGACCCAGGCCGCGCTGGAGACTCTGGCGGTCGTCGCCTACCGGCAGCCGGTGTCCAGATCACGGGTCTCGGCCGTCCGTGGTGTGAACTGTGACGGCGTGATGCGTACCCTGGTACAGCGAGGACTGGTGGAAGAGGCCGGATCCGAGCCCGAAACAGGTGCGATCCTGTATCGGACGACGAACTACTTCCTGGAACGGATGGGGCTCCGCGGCCTGGACGAGCTGCCGGAGCTTGCTCCCTTCCTGCCCGAGGTCGACGACGTGGAAGCGGAGTCCCTGGAGGGCACGATGATCGCGGAGGCGGTCGCCGCCGCTGCCGCGCAGGCTGCGAACGGCAGTGGCGAGGCCGATCGGCCTTCGCTCGATCGGTAGGGGGGCGGTGAGGTCGGCCGAAACGACCGCACATCCCAGACGGAACGACGTACGGACACTTTGATGCGTAGCAGTGGCAACGGCAGGAACAGCAGTGGCGGCGGCAGCGGTCGCGGCGGACAGGGCGGGGGCCGGGGCGGCGGCTCCTACGGAGGCGGCGCGGGCCGTAGCGGCTCGGGCGCTTCGAGTGGGGGCTCGTCGAGTGGCGGCTCCTACGGCGGCGGTTCGCGTGGCGGTTCGTCGGGTGGCGGCTCCTACGGTGGCGGCTCGGGTTCTTCGCGGGGCGGGTCCGGCTCGTACGGCTCCGGCTCGCGCGGGGGCTCGTCGGGTGGCGGCTCGTACGGTGGCGGTTCGCGTGGCGGTTCGTCGGGCGGCGGCTCCTACGGTGGCGGCTCGGGTTCTTCGCGGGGCGGGTCCGGCTCGTACGGCTCCGGCTCGCGCGGCGGCTCGTCGGGCGGCGGCTCGTACGGCGGCGGCTCGTACGGCGGCGGCTCCAGTTCGTCGCGGGGCGGCTCCGGCTCGTACGGGCGGGACGACCGGCGGGATGACCGCCGGGACGACCGGCGCGACGACCGCCGGTTCCCCGACCGCCCGCTGCGGCCCGAGGAGCGGCGCTACGACCGCCCCGAGTTCGGCGGCGGTCCCAACGCCACTCCCGCGCGCGGTGGCTTCACCGGGCGCCGGCCCAACCCGGCCCCGCGGCCGCGCCGTGAGGGCCAGGGCGCCCCGGGCGACCCGCGGCGCCAGCCGCAGCGCTCGCGCGAGCTGCAGGCCAAGATCGAGGACGCCGTTCTCGCCCGGCACGACAAGCCGGCCGTGAAGCTGTCGAACACCGGTAGCGAGGAGGGCGAGCGCCTGCAGAAGGTGCTGGCCCGGGCCGGCATCGGCAGCCGTCGGGCCTGCGAGGAGCTGATCGAGCAGGGCCGGGTCGAGGTCAACGGCAAGCGCGTGACCGAGCAGGGCAAGCGGGTCGACCCGGAGAAGGACGAGATCAAGGTGGACGGCCTGACCGTCGCCACCCAGTCCTACCTGTTCTTCGCGCTGAACAAGCCGGCCGGCGTGGTCTCCACGATGGAGGACCCGGACGGCCGCCAGTGCCTCGGCGACTACGTGACCAACCGGGAGACCAGGCTCTTCCACGTCGGTCGCCTGGACACCGAGACCGAGGGCATCATCCTGCTCACCAACCACGGCGAGCTGGCCCACCGCCTCACCCACCCGCGGTACGGCGTGACCAAGACCTACCTGGCCGCGATCCAGGGCCCGATCCCGCGGGACCTGGGCAAGCAGCTGGCCAAGGGCATCGAGCTGGAGGACGGCTTCGCCCGGGCCGACAGCTTCAAGGTCATCTCCAACGTCGGCAAGAACTACATGGTCGAGGTGACCCTGCACGAGGGTCGCAAGCACATCGTCCGCCGGATGCTGTCCGAGGCCGGTTTCCCGGTCGAGAAGCTGGTGCGCACGCACTTCGGTCCGATCGCGCTGGGTGACCAGAAGTCCGGCTGGCTGCGCCGCCTGACCAACCCCGAGGTCGGTCAGCTGATGCGTGAGGTCGGCCTGTAGGAATCTGTGGACCGGTCGGTAGAGAAGCGCTCTGTAGACCGGTCGACATATTCTCGGCGCTTTCTATAGACCGGTCTGCATAATCTGCGCCGGCGCTCCGGCTCCGGGGTCGTCTGTAGACCGGTCTGCATATTCGCAGTGTTCAGGAGGGCCTCACCGCCGATCGGCGGTGAGGCCCTCCTGCCGTTCGGCGGGTCCCTGTTGTGAGCCAGGACGCATCGCCTGGTCATCGCCTTGTCAGCGTCATGATCCGTGGCCGAAGATTGCCACCTGACCACGACCCGCCGGGTGGCGGGACTGCGCCACCCGGGGCGCGGGCGGTAGTCGAGACGGGGAGCGGCGTCGTGTCCGATGCACCACTCAGCGCACTGGGACTGGCCGCGCCGGACGGGCGGGTCTATGCCGCGCTGGTGGCCAACCCGCAGTCCACGGCGGAGGACCTCGCGGTCTGCTGCGGCCTGACGCTCCAGCAGAGCGTTCGCGCACTGGACCGGCTGGCACAGCAGGGCATGGCGACCCGGGCGCCGGTGGACCGGCACCGCTTCCTTCCGGTCGCTCCCGATGTCGCGATAGGCACGTTGATCGGCCATCGCGAGTCCGAGCTGCGGCACGCCAGGGCGGAGATGCACCGCCTGATGGACGCCTTCCGGGAGGCCTCGCGCTACACCGACCCGGCGCACTCGGTCGAGGTGCTGACCGGCGGGGAGGCGATCGCCCAGCGGCTGGAGCACATCACCGAGACCAGCCAGTACCAGGTCCGCGGCTTCGACTGCCCCCCTTACATCCAGGACCCGGTGGCCAACATCCCGCTGCAGCGGCAGCGGATGCGGGAAGGGCTGCGGTTCCGGACCATCTACGACCGGGAGGCGGTCGCCTGGCCGGGGCGGTTGGAGAAGAACATCCTGGTCGGTGTCGCGGACGGCGAGGAGGCGCGGGTTCGGCCGGTGCTGCCGATGAAGATGATCATGTCGGACGACCGGATGGCGATCATCCCGATCAGCGTCGGCGACAGCGTCCTCGACGCGGCCTACGTGATCCACCCGTCGGCGCTGCTCCAGGCCCTGGACACGCTGTTCGAGGCGGAGTGGGAGCGGGCGGTCCAGCTCCAGTCCGCGATCGGCGCCGCCGAGGGCGCGCTGGAGCCGGAGGCCGACCACCGCAAGCTGCTCGGCCTGCTGGCGGCCGGCCTCACCGACGAGTCGATCGCCCGCTCGCTCGGCTGGAGCGCGCGGACCACCCAGCGCCGACTGCAGAGCCTGATGCGGGAGCTGGGCGCCACCACCCGCTTCCAGGCCGGCATGGCGGCCCGGGAACGGGGCTGGCTGTAGCGGGCGGTTGCGGCCTGGCTGCGGGGCGGCCCGGCGGAGGCGGTGGTGCGGCGGAGGCGGTGGTGCGGCCCGGTGGCGGCGGGGCGGGCGGCCGTGGCAAGGGCCGGACCGGCTCAGCTCCAGGGGGTGAGGCTCGCCCAGCGGCCGTCCGGTCCGCGCTCGACCTTCTCCAGGCCGACCACGGCGGACCGGTTCAGCCGCCCGTAGATGTGCGGGAACAGCACACCGGGGGTGGCCCCGGGCGGCGGTGCGCCGTGCGGGGCCTCCCACTTCACCATCGGTTCCACCAATGACTCCTCGATCAGCAGCACCATCAGCGGACCGGGGGTGTCGGCGAAGAAGGCGTTGGCCACCGCGAGCGCCGTCTGCTCGTCCGCCGAGCAGTGGATGAACCCGTCGGTGAGCAGCGAGGCGGTGGCGTACGGCCGGCCGGGGTCGGCCAGCCAGTCGTCCAGGGGGGCGAGGTGCAGGATCATGTTCCTGTTGTACCTGAACGGTCGTCACGGCGAGGGTCCGGCCGACCGGGCACGGGCGGTGGTGTCACAGGCCGGCCACCTTCGCGGAGGCGGAGATCTCGTACACCAGCGTCACCGTGCGGCGCGCGCCCGGGCCGAGCGGCAGGTTCCAGCGGACGATGCCCTCGGTGTCGAAGGCGTCCGGGGTCGGGGAGCACTCCTCTTTGCGCAGCCGCACCTCCACCGCCGACACCTCGGAGACCGGTACCCGCTCGCGCACGGTGACCAGCTGTTCGTCCCGCTCCTCCGGGCCCGAGAAGCGGGAGATGTGCAGCCGAACCGTCCGGGTGGTCACCGAGCGCTGGGCGAGTCCGGCGCTGCCCTGCCGCTCCTCGGTCTCACGGACCACCCGGTAGCCGTCCGAGCTGCCGAACGCCAGCTCGGCCTCGGCGCCCGCCGCCGTGAACGGCAGCTCGCCCCGGCCGGTGAAGCCGCTGCCCCGGATCAGTTCCACCGGGCCGGCGAGCAGCGCGTGCCCGGCCGCGTTGCGGAACCGGACCACCTGGGTCACCAGCGGTGACAGTTCCGGGGCGCACGCGTACTCGCCGGTGGCGGGTGCGGTGAACGAGCCCAGCGGCACCCGGTGCGCCCGGCCGTCCGAGGGCACGGTGGCCGGGGCGGGGGCCCGCAGCACCCGGACCTCGCCGCCGTCGTCCACGCCCGGCACCGCCTCGGACGGGCCGAGCGTGCTGATCGCCTCCTCGCGCAGCTCCACCTCGACCGTGCGCCGCTCCTCGGCGCTGCGTTCGCGCAGCGCGAGCACGTCCTCGCTGATCGCGGGCGGAGCGGTGGCCAGCGCGGAGCGGGCGGTCGAGAGGGTGAGCCGGGCCCCCGTCCAGTCCTCGCCGGTGCGCTGCCAGACCACCGCCTCGGACTCCAGGCGCAGCGTTCCGTCGGCGAGGGTGGCCCGGTAGGACGGTCGCCAGACGGCGCACGGCACCAGATGGCTGACGGTCAGCCGGGCGGGGCCGGCGGCCGCCGCCTCGACGGTGAGATCGAGGTGGGCGACCAGTTCGGCCGGCTCCTCCTCTGCCTGGTCGAGCGCGGTCCGGGCCTGTGAGCGCTCGACCTCCAGCTCGCGCAGCCGGGAGTGGACGGCCCGCAGCTGCTCGCCGTACCGCTCGCGTTCGGCGTCCACCCGGTCCAGCTCGCGCGTCCAGCGGGCCCGTTCGACCTCGCCGACGCCGGCGCCCTCGCCGACCTCGCGGAGCAGGTCGGCGGAGAGCTGGGCGAGCAGCGCCAGCCGGGCCTCCAGACGGTGGCGCAGCTGCTCCTCGCGGCGGGCCCGCTGGTCGAGCTCGTGGACGCGGTGGCGCAGCGCGGAGTCGTCCGGACCGGGCGGCAGCGGGGCACGCGGGGTCCAGGCACGCACGATGCGGGCGTCCAGGACGCGGACCCCGGCGGATGCGGTCGCTCCGGGTGCCGTGGCCGCCCCGGCGAGGGCGGTGGCTTCGGCGCGCAGGGTCCGGTCGACGGCGAGCGCGGTGATCGGGCCGAGCCGCAGCCGCTGGACGCCGGTGGCGAGCTCGACGGCGACGGTGCGCTCGATCTGGCTGCGGTCCTCCAGACAGGTGACGGCGGTGACCGGGAGGGGGATGGTGTCGCTGCTCATCGTTCAGTTCCTCCGGTTTCCGCCGACGATGGCCTTTCCGGCCGGGATCTTGATCTGGTACCCGCCGTCGAGCTCCGCCCGTCCGCCCGGTGGCAGTTCGACCCGCCAGAGCCGACTGCTCGGCGGGCACTCCGGGGAGGGGACGGCGGGCGCGTGCCAGTCGGCCCGCTCCTCGATCCGGATCTCCGTATCCGAGGTGACCGGCACGCGCTCGCGGACCTCCACGGTGACGGCGTGCCCGAGCCGGTTCACCAGCTCGACGTGCACCCGGTGGTCGAGCACGGTGCTGGTGTTCAGCATGCCCGTGGTGGACTCGTGCAGCTCGGTGCGGCGCGCGACCTCGACGCTCTCGGTGACACCGATGCCGAGCCGGCGTGTACCGCCCGGGGCGAGGGTGGGCAGGGCGGCGGTGAGCAGGAACTCGTCGTCGACCGTGACCTCGACCGGGCCGGCCAGCACCGCCTGGGCCGTCCGATTGGCCAGCACCAGGGTGCCGTACACCTTCTCCTCGACGGAGGGGACGGTGACGTACTCGGGGTGGACGGTGACCGGGATCTCACCGATCGTGACGGTGTGCCAGGTGCCGTCGGACGGGATGTCGGCGGGGGCGGCCGCGTCGAAGCGGTGGTCGAAGGAGCCGGCCGAGGCGCGCGGCGGCACGGCGTGGCGGGGGAGCGGGAGGCCGGTCAGGGCGACGCCGGTGGCGCCGGTGGCCGACGCCGGCTGGGTCGGGGCCGGCGGGTGCAGGGTGCCTCGCCGTGCGGCGGGCTCGTCGGGCCCGGCCAGCACGAGCGAGGGGTAGTCGAGGAGCGTGGCGTCCGGGGCCGGGGGAGCCGGAGGAGCGGGCGGGGCCGCGGCTCCCCCGTACTCGGCAGCGAACGCGACCTGGGTCGACTCGATGGCGCCGTGCGCGGCGCGGCTCCGGCGGGCGGGCGGCGCCGGGGCCGCAGCCGCGGCCGGCGGAGGCAGCGGGCCACCGGGCTGCGGGGGCGGCCCGCCGTAGCCGGCGAAACCGAGCGGCTCGTCGGCGGACCGGGCGCCACCTGGGCGGCCGCTGCTCGGCCGGGGTGCACCCGGCGCGGCGGGTGCGGCGGGTGGGGCCGGGTGGGCGGGGCGGGGGCGAACTGCGGCCGTGACGGGGACCGGGCCGTGTCGCCGGGGCTCGGGGCGGGGGCCCACCGCGTCGTAGCCGGTGAAGAGGTCGCCCAGCCCGGCGGGGGGCTCACGCCAGCCGGAGGGCGGCGGGGCGGGCTGGCTGCGGCCGATCCGCAGCGAGCGCAGCTTGGGCAGGTCGGTGCGCCGGTCCAGGTCGGCGGTGGAGAGCGCGAGACGGACGCCGGTCCAGTCCTCGCCGGTCCGCTGGGCGACGGAGGCGCGCAGGACGAGCTGGCCGGTGTCCGAGCCCTGCTGGTAGGAGAGCCGGTAGGCGGGCACCCAGCGGGCGGCCGGGACGCCGTACTCGACCTCGATGTCGACCTCGGTGTCGGTGTCGGGAGCGGTGTCGGTGGCCGGGGCGGCGGTGTCGGGGGTGGTGAGGGTGAGCAGGACGGTCGCCGAGGTCTCCACCGGCCGGGTCGGTCCGGCGGTGGACGCACGCTCCACCAGATCGGTCAGCGTCGCGGTCGCGTGCTCGGCCCGTTCGAGCTCCTCGGTCAGCTCCTCGACGCGGAGTTGGAGCCGGGTGAGCCGCTCGTCGAGGAACTCGGCCAGCTCCAGCCAGGCATCGGCGGGCGTGCGGCGGAGTGGTTCGTCCTTGCGGCGCGCCGGCGGAACGGCTCGCAGCGCGGACGTCTCGGCGATGGCGTCGAAGGCCAGGCGCTGCCGCTCGCGGACGGCGGACTCGTGTTCCCGGGCATCCTTCAACCGGCTCAAGAGCTCGGGGAGTTCGTCAGGGGCCCGGAGCTCCGCGACGGGTTCGAGGCGGGCCTCGGTCACGGCGGTGCCGGGTGGGCCGGAGAGCACCCGGGCCCGCAGCGACCGCCCGTCGAGCACCTGCGACAGTCCGGTCAGCCGAAGCCGTCCGCCGGGCGGCAGGGCCACCCGGGCCCGGCGGCGGCAGACCGCGCCGGCGGCGTAGACCACGACCGAGTCGAGCACCGACGGGTGGGCCGGTACCGCCGTTCCGTCGGACCGCTTCCCGTTCTCTGCCCTGTGCTGATCGTCCACCCGGCCTACCCCTTCGTTCGCGCCGCTCGCGCTGGTCGCGTGCTGCCGCCCCCTGGGCGGCCAGTCTGCCTCGCAACGGAGCGGACGTCCTCGGATTTCGCCCCTGCGCGCGCGGCGTGCAGCGGCATGTGCGCGCGAGCGTGTGCGTGTGTGCATGTGTGTGCTTGCGGGGCTGTGTGCTGTGAGTGCGTTGCCTGGTCTCGCGTGAGAGGGGACGGAACCGGCGGCCGGGTGGTTGCGGCCGGCGGGGGTGGACCATGGCCGCGGGGGCGGTGGGGATGCGAGAGGATGGGCGGGCACGTCCAGGTCAGCCCCGTGAGGAGAGCCACCCCGCCATGCGCACTGCCGCCGTCGTCGGTACCGGACTCATCGGCACCTCCGCCGCGCTCGCCCTGACCGGGCGCGGGCTGACCGTTCACCTGGAGGACGCCGACCCGGACGCGGCCCGCACGGCCGCCTCGCTCGGCGCCGGCACGATCGAGCCCGCCGACGGTCCGGTCGACCTGGCGATCATCGCGGTGCCGCCCGCGCTGGTCGGCAAGGTGCTCGCCGACTGTCAGCGGCGCGGCCTGGCGCGCTGGTACACCGACGTGGCCAGCGTCAAGGACGGGCCGCGTGCCGAGGTGGCGGCGTTGGGCTGCGACACCGTCCACTACATCGGCAGCCACCCGATGGCCGGCCGCGAGCGTTCGGGCCCGCTGGCCGCGCGCGCCGACCTGTTCGAGGGCCGGCCCTGGGTGCTCACCCCCACCGCCGACACCGACACCGAGACGCTCAACGCCGTCCTGGAGCTGGTCGCCCTCTGCGGCGCGATGCCCATCGTGATGGACGCCGCCGCGCACGACCGCGCCGTGGCACTGGTCTCGCATGCCCCGCAGCTGCTCTCCTCGCTGGTCGCGGCCCGGCTGGAGAAGGCCGACGAGACGGCGATAAGGCTCTCCGGCCAGGGCGTCCGGGACGTCACCAGGATCGCCGCCTCCAATCCGGGGATGTGGGTGGACATCCTCTCCGCCAACGCCGGTGCGGTCGCCGACATCCTGGAGGAGGTCGCCGTCGACCTCGGCGAGACCGTCACCGCCCTGCGTGCGCTGCAGGCCACCGAGGAGGGTGAGCGCCGCGCGGGGGCGGCCGGGATCGAGACCGTGATGCGCCGGGGCAATGCCGGCCAGGCGCGGATTCCCGGCAAGCACGGCGCGCCGCCCACCCGGTACGAGACGGTGGCGGTCGTGCTCGGCGACCAGCCCGGCGAGCTGGGCCGGCTCTTCGGCGAGGTCGGCGCGGCAGGGGTCAACATCGAGGACGTCGACATCGAGCACTCGACCGGGCAGCAGGTGGGCTTCGTCCAGCTGTCGGTCGCGCCGGCGGCGGTGGCGCCGCTGACGGTGGCGTTGCGGGCGAGTGGGTGGAGCGTCCGGGACTGAGCGCCGGGCCGGGATCAAGTTCCGGGTGCGGGTGCGGGTGCTGATCTGGGGCGGTGATCCGGGCGGCTGAGGGGACGGGTCTGCCGGGGCCTGCTCGTCGAGGAGCCGCCCGACCGGTGCGCGGACCGGTCGGCGGCAGCCCGGTGGGCGCGCGGACCGGGCTCTGGCGCCGGTCCATTAACCTTGAGGGAGACATCCCCCGGTTTCACGCCGAACGGCTCGCGCCGTTCAGGATTCAGGTTTCGGGTTCAGGCCCAGAGAGAGGTTCGCCCCGTGGACACTGCCGACCGAGCGCACGCCCCGGTCGTCGTCGCCATCGACGGACCCTCCGGCTCCGGCAAGTCGACCGTCTCCCGGGCGGTCGCCACCCGGCTGGGGCTGAGCTTCCTGGACACCGGCGCGATGTACCGGGCGCTCACCTGGTGGATGCTGGCCAACGACGTGGACGTCGACGACCCCGAGGCCGTGACCGTCGCCTGCGGCAAGCCGGTGATCCTCTCCGGCACCGACGCGGCCGGTCCGACCATCACGGTGGACGGGCGGGACGTGTCCGGTCCGATCCGGGGTCCCGAGGTGACCGCGCAGGTCAGCGCCGTCGCCGCGGTGCCGGCCGTGCGGACGCGTCTGGTGGAGCTGCAGCGCGGCTGCGCCGAGGTCGCCGAGCGCGGCATCGTCGCCGAGGGCCGGGACATGGGCAGCGTGGTGTTCCCGGACGCCGCCGTCAAGATCTTCCTGACCGCCTCGGAGACGGCCCGGGCCGAGCGGCGGGCGGCCGAGCTGCGCGCCAAGGGCGTCGACGAGGCCACCATCGCCGAGATGGCCGCCGACCTGGCTCGCCGGGACAAGGCCGACTCCTCGCGCGAGACCGCTCCGCTGACCCAGGCCGCCGACGCCGTCCTGGTGGACACCAGCGAGCTCACCCTGGAGCAGGTGATCGGCACGATCACCGCGCTGGTGGAGGAGCGGGCCGGCCTGCCGGCCGTCTGATCCGCCGCGCGTCGTCCGGGGCCCGAAACCCCGGGGCCGGTCGGCCCGCCGTCGGTGGCTCGTCGTCCCGGGCTCACCGCCCGGGGCTCATCGTTCCGGGCTCACCGCCCGGGACTCACCGTCCGTGACCTTCACCGGTCGCGGTTTGCTGTTCGGGAGCGCCCGCGGGGCGTCACCCTGTAGTACTCGCGCTGCCCCGACCGGGGCAGGTACGCACGGCACGCCCCTGGGAAGGGCCGCGCCGGGAAACGGAAAACACGAACATGACCGCAGAGCACTCCGCCACCGGCCACGGTGAGCTGGACGCCGCCGAGTACGCCGAGTTCATGGCGCTCGCCGCCGAGGAGGGGTTCGACCCCGAGGACATCGACGGGCTCGGGGGCGCCGACCACGTGCCGCTGCCCGTGCTGGCCGTCGTCGGCCGCCCGAATGTCGGCAAGTCGACCCTGGTGAACCGCATCATCGGCCGCCGTGAGGCCGTCGTCGAGGACAAGCCGGGCGTCACCCGCGACCGGGTCAGCTACGAGGCCACCTGGAACGGCCGCCGCTTCAAGGTCGTGGACACCGGCGGTTGGGAGGTCGACGTCCTCGGCATCGACGCCATGGTGGCGGCGCAGGCCGAGCTGGGCATCGAGACCGCCGACGCGGTCCTGTTCGTGGTCGACGCCACCGTCGGCGCCACCGACACGGACGAGGCCCTGATCAAGATCATTCGCCGGGCCGGCAAGCCGACCGTGCTCTGCGCGAACAAGGTCGACGGCCAGTCCACCGAGGCGGAGGCCGCCTACCTGTGGTCGCTCGGCCTCGGCGAGCCCTTCCCCGTCTCCGCACTGCACGGCCGCGGCTCCGGTGACCTGCTCGACGCCGTCATGAACGCCCTGCCCGAAGCTCCGCCGCAGACCTTCGGCGTCGCCACCGGCGGCCCGCGCCGCGTCGCGCTGATCGGTCGACCCAACGTCGGCAAGTCCAGTCTGCTCAACAAGGTCGCCGGCGAGGAGCGGGTGGTCGTCAACGAGCTGGCCGGCACCACCCGTGACCCGGTCGACGAGATGATCGAACTCGGCGGCAAGACCTGGAAGTTCGTCGACACCGCCGGTATCCGCCGCCGCGTCCACCTGACCGCCGGCGCGGACTTCTACGCCTCGCTGCGCACCTCCGCCGCGCTGGAGAAGGCCGAGGTCGCGGTCGTTCTGATCGACGCCAGCGAGACGCTGACCGAGCAGGACACCCGGATCATCTCGATGGCCGTCGAGGCCGGGCGCGCCGTCGTCGTCGCCTACAACAAGTGGGACCAGCTGGACGAGGAGCGACGCTACTACCTGGAGCGCGAGATCGAGCGCGATCTCGTCCAGGTGCAGTGGGCGCCCCGGGTCAACGTCTCGGCGAAGACCGGCCGGCACATGGAGCGGCTCGTCCCGGCGATCGAGACCGCCCTGGCGGGGTGGGAGACCCGCATCCCGACCGCGCGTCTGAACGCCTTCCTCGGTGAGCTGGTCGCGGCGCACCCGCACCCGATCCGCGGTGGCAAGCAGCCGCGCATTCTGTTCGGCACCCAGGCGGGCGCTCGCCCGCCGCGTTTCGTGCTGTTCGCCTCGGGCTTCCTGGAGGCCGGGTACCGCCGGTTCGTCGAGCGCCGGCTGCGCGAGGAGTTCGGCTTCGTCGGGACGCCGATCTCGATCTCGGTGCGCGTGCGGGAGAAGCGCAAGCGCAAGTAGGGCGCTGCTGCGGCCGGCTGACAGCCGGCCGCAGTCGGTCGTGTTCGGCCCTGTCCGGCGGCGTCCGGCCGCCTCCGGTTCGAGGGGAGGGTCCCGCCGCTTCGGTGATGCCGACGATGAAGGTGACTGACCGAATGCGGTGAGTGACGCCGTTCTCCGAGACCCATTCGCGGAGAACGGAGTTCTGTCGTTGTGGGGGTGCGGGGCCCGGGTCCGCTCCCACCCCGCAGCACTTCGCCCCACCGGATGAACTCCGGCGGGGCGAAGCGCTCAGGCGCCCGAATGCGCCAACGGCATCACTCCGGTGGCGGGGCCCTCCTGCGGGGCGGGTCCTTCTGCGGGGCGGCGCGGGGGCGTGCGGGTGCGGTCAGCGCTGGTCGCTGCTGCGGCCCGGGGGGAGCGAGAGCAGGTTGCGGTGGCGCCCGCCGGTGGCCGGGCCGGCGGTGGAACCGGCACCGGTGCCCATCACCGGAGCCGGCGCCGGAGCGGGCATCGGGTGCGGGACGGGGCCCAGATAGCCGGCCGCCACCCAGCCCTGACCGTTGGTGAACTGGCCTGTGGGCTGGGCGGGCTGGGCGGACTGGGCGGGCTGGGCGGCCGGCCCGGCGTGGCCGAGGCCGTTGCTGGTGGGGGCGGCGGGAGTGTGGTGGGTGCCGTGCGTGCCGGTCGGGTGCGTGCCCGTGGGGTGGCCGGCGTGAGCGGTCTGATGACCGGTGTGCCCCGGACCTGCGTGCCCCCCGCCGCTCTGCTGGCTCGGCATGAACTGGGGGATGCCGGAAGCCTGGCCCGCGTACGTCTGGAACGCCTGCTGCTGCGGCGGGTACGGGCGCGGCTCGGCGAGTACCGGATCGCCGTCCCGGACGGCGAAGCCGGTGAACTTCAGGTTCTCCTCGCCCGAGCGATCGCCGGGCAGCGCGCGGAACAGCCGCCGGTACTCGGAGTACAGCTCGTCGTAGATCGGCGTGGCCGAGTGCGGGTGCTCAGCGTCGTACGACGGGCGCATGCCCGGGATCACGCGGGGGACGGTGGTGGACCGGCGGTGGGATGCGGAGACGTCGTAGCTGTACACATAGGGGCCAACGAGCGAATCCGCCGGGGGATGCGGGGTGCGTCGGCCCGGCCGGAAGGTTGGCCTATGCCGATCGGGGGAGCCGATCGGGCGGTGGCCGGCCTTCCGGCCGGGCGCGGGGCGGGCAGCGGAGGGGCAGGGGCGGGAGGGAGCGGCGGCTCGGGGCTCGGCGGGCCTGGGGACGACCGGACCTGCATCTGGGCCTGCGCTCGGGATGCCCCCGGGCCTGCGTGCGGGCCTGTGTTCGCGGCCCGCGTGCGGGACTGCCGGCAGGGCTCAGGTACCCGCGAGCGGGAGGGAGGCGCCGACCACCTGGCCCAGGGCGACGGCGCGCTCCAGCGCCTGGCGGAGCAGGTCCTCGCGCGGCTGCCGGCCGACCATGCCGGCCGGGACCGCGTACATGGTCACCTCGGTGAGCTGGTTGGCGGCGAACCGCCAGGCATCGGTGACCTGGAGCGGCTGGTGCGCCTGCCACCAGCCGGTGCTGCCCCCGGCCGCCGCAGGCTGCAGGATCGCGTGCAGCTTGCCCATCGCCACCAGGACGGACCAGCCGGGCAGTTGGTCCGGCGTCTTGTCGAGGTCGGTGACGGGCTGGAACCCCGCGTCCTGGAGGAGGTCCAGGAACTCGTCCGTGCCGGAGGTGTTGCCCGGGCGGCCGACCGGCCCGGTGGGCTCGACGACGACCGCGGCGTGACCGGTGCCGCCGTGCAGGACCAGACCGCAGGTGATGCCGAGGATGGCGGCCTGGCCGGGTGCGGTGGGCTGGCCGGCGGTGGACTGCGCGGGGCTCGGGACGGCGGGGCCCGGGACGGCTCCCGTGAGCAGCGACACGTCCGGCGCGGGCGCGTCGACCTGTGCCTGGTTGATGCTGCGCACCGCGCCCACCAGCTGCTCCTCGGAGACCGGAACCACCTGGGAGGGGATGCAGCGGGCATGGGCGAAGGCGAGGACCGCTGTCTCGTCGCCGACGAACAGCACCGTGCTGGTCGGCTCCTGGAGCGAGTCTCCGGGGGTGCGGCAGGACGTGCACTCGTAGCTGTCGGGTGCGTGGGCGCCGCCGAGCAGGCGGTCGGCCTCGTCATCGCCGATCTCGGATCGGACCTCGTCGCTGACGGCGAGCATGCGCGGCACTGGTACTCCTCGGGTTGTCGGGTCCGCCGGTTGTCAGGGCTTGACGCGGGCGGGGAGCGGGGGGCGATCGGGCTGAGCGGTGGGGGTGAGCGGTGGGGGTGTCGCGTCGGCTGAGTGGTGGAGCCGGAGGTGGGGCAGAGGGGCGTTTCCGGCCGCCTTTACCAACGGACCCCTGTGGCAGGGGTCACGGGTGGGCGTCGAGGCTGACGGGAATTGCCCCTGATCCGACCGCGTGGCGCAGTCGGGTGGTCACAATCTGTCGATGTCGGTGGCAGGACTGCCGGAATGAAACCGTGAGGTGAGTCACGGCCGGTCGGTGTTTGATCTAGGAAACGACGGTCATATCGGACAAATTGGACATGCTCGCATGGTCATTACCGTCGGTAACGCCTTGCTGAGCTGGGCAGACCGCCGGCTGTTTGGTTCCCCGGCGGCCGACTCGTAGCTTCATTGGCGGTGCAACGAGCACCACCCGGGTTCACCCCCGACGCACAGCCCGCCGGCTCATCCCGGCGCAGGCAGTGCCCGCCGACGCGACCGCTCGATCTGGTCGCCGGTGTGTGGCGGGTGGCCGGGGCGGCGCGGCACGTCCGACACGTGCCCGGCCGCCCGATGGACGCGGCGAGCGATTCGGCCCCCTTCGAGGGTCTGGTTCCGCATGCCCGCCCGGGGCTGTCGAGAGGAACCTCATGACCTTCCGTAACGAGACCGCCGCTGCCACCACCTCCACCGTCACCAAGCGCAACCGCGTTCGGATGGCTGTCGTGGCGGGCGCCGCTGTCGCGGCCCTGCCGGTGGCCGGCCTCGTCACGGCCACCTCGGCCTCCGCCGCCTCCGTCTCGACCTGGGACGCGGTCGCCCAGTGCGAGAGTGGCGGCAACTGGGCCATCAACACCGGTAACGGTTTCTACGGCGGTCTGCAGTTCACCTCCAGCACCTGGGCCGCCTTCGGTGGCACCGCCTACGCCTCGCAGGCCAACCTGGCCACCAAGGCGCAGCAGATCGCCGTCGCCGAGAAGGTCCTCGCCTCGCAGGGCCCGGGCGCCTGGCCCGTCTGCTCCGTCAAGGCCGGCCTGACCAAGGGCGGCGCCCCGGCTGCCGTCGACACCTCCGCCGGCTCGACCGCCGCCGCGAAGCCGGCTGCCCCGGCTGCCCCCGCCGCGCCGAAGCCCGCGCAGGCCCCGAAGCCCGCCGAGGCTCCGAAGGCCGCCGCACCGAAGGCCGCTGAGGCCCCCAAGGCCGTCGTCGCGCCGAAGTCCTCCGACGCTGCCGCCTCGTGGAAGTCCGAGAAGCCCGCCAAGCCCGCGGCCCCGGCCTCGAACGACGCCAAGCAGGTCACCGGTGGCAACTACACCGTGAAGGCCGGCGACACCCTCAGCACCATCGCGGCCGCCCAGGGCATCGACTGGCACGCCCTGTACAACAACAACGCCAAGGTCATCGGCGCCAACCCCGACCTGATCTTCCCGGGCCAGACCCTGACCGTCTGATCCGTCTGATCCGTCTGATCCGTCTGATCCGTTGGATTCCCGGATTCTTCCGGGGCCTTCCGGACCCTCGGGCTCCCGGGCTCCCGGGCTCCTTGAGAGTCCGTCGGACCTTCCGGTTTCGATCGGGCCGCCTGTTCGAGGTGGTTGCCGTACCCCGGACGTGTCGTTCGACCGGCCGCTTCTCCGCTGTGCGGGGGAGCGGCCGTCGGCGTGTCCGGTGTGTCGGCGCGGGTGGGGGAGAAGCACACCTAGGGTCGGCTGCTGTGCCTTCCCAGCATTCGTAGGATCAGCCGTGAATCCTTTGTACCGATCGGATTCCCGGTGCGAGCGGCGGCTGCCGTTGCCGCGCCCGCCCGTTTCCTCGCCCTCGTTCTCGCTCCCGCCCTCCTGGCCCTACCGACCGCCGTGCTGCTCCCGGACTGTCGCGCCCGGGCCGCCTCGACGGTCGCGGACATGATCTGGGACGAGCTCGCCGAGTGCGAGAGCGGCGGCGACTGGCGGGCCGCCACCGGCAACGGTTACTTCGGTGGCCTGCAGATCTGGCCGCCGACCTGGGAGGAGGCGGGCGGCCTTCGGTTCGCCGACCGCCCCGACCACGCGAGCCGGCGCCAGCAGACCACCGTGGCCGAGGAGATCCTGCGCAGGCAGGGCTGGGAGGCGTGGCCGGCGTGTGCCCGGGAGATCGGGATGATCGGCGAAGGCCACGACCACGATTGAGCCGGCTGTGCTGCCGCTGCCCGCCTCTGCCGTCGGTGTCGTTCGTCCTGCCCGGGATCCTCCACCCCGCCGGTCGCAGAGCGGGTGCGGGAGGATGGAGGCGTGATTCAGGGCGAACTGTTCGGTGCCGGCTCCGATGGCGGCTCCGATGCCGGTGCCGGATCCGGCACCGGTGGTGGCTTCGGCGGTGCCCCGGGGCGCGGGCGGTCCGAGCCGGCGCCCGGCGCGGTGCTCGTGCCGGACTGGCTCGATGTCGACGCCCAGCTCCGCCTGGTCGCCGCCTGCCGTGAGTGGGCCCGTCCGCCGGCCGGGATGCACACCGTCCGGATGCCGAGCGGCGCCATGATGTCGGTCCGCATGGTCAGTCTGGGGCTGGACTGGTACCCCTACGGCTATCGCCGCGTCGCGGCCGACGGCGCACCGGTCAAGGCGTTCCCGCCGGAGCTCGCCCGGCTCGCCCGTAGCGCGGTCTCCGAGGCGTACGGCGAGGCCGCCGGCGGCATAGCGGGAGCGGTCGGGTACGAACCGGACATCGCGATCGTCAACCACTACCCGCACGGCGCGAAGATGGGCCTGCACCAGGACCGCGACGAGCGGACGGACGCGCCGGTCGTGTCGCTGTCCCTCGGGGACACCTGTCTCTTCCGGCTCGGCAACACCGAGACCCGCACCCGGCCGTGGACCGACCTGGAACTGCGCAGCGGCGACCTACTGGTGTTCGGCGGCCCGGCGCGGTTCGCCTACCACGGAGTGGTGCGCACGCTGCCCGGCACGGCGGATCCGGCGCTCGGGCTGACCGGCCGGCTCAACATCACGGTCCGCCGGTCGGGTCTCTGACGGGGCGCCGCCGCTGGTGCGGTGCTCGAAGCTCCCGATCTGCTTCCGGGCTGCCCGGCGACACCCCCGCGACGCTCTCGGGGCACCGTATCGAGGCCGTGTTCGAGATTGTGTTCGAGACCGTGGGTCCTCGTTCGAGTGAATCGGTGGTGGGGTGTGGAGCGGGGGGAATGCCCTGGCTCGCTGAAGGATTCGACTGGGCGGGAGAATTCGATAGAACGGGCGTCGGCAGCCGGACGGGAAACCTCCGTCCGGGCCGGCCACCCGGAGAGGAAGCGCACGCATGGGTACCCCTGTCGACGAACTCGTCGAACTGCTGGACCTTGAGCAGATCGAACTGAACATCTTCCGCGGGCGCAGCCCCGAGGAGGCGCTCCAGCGGACGTTCGGCGGCCAGGTCGCGGGCCAGGCACTGGTGGCGGCAGGGCGCACGGTGGACAGCGACCGCCCCGTCCACTCGTTGCACGCCTATTTCCTGCGCCCCGGCATGCCCGGCGTGCCGATCGTCTATCAGGTGGACCGGCTCCGGGACGGCCGCTCCTTCACCACCCGCCGGGTGCTCGCCATCCAGGGCGGCCGCCCGATCTTCGCCCTCACCGCCGACTTCCACCTCCCCGAGGAGGGCGGAATCGAGCACCAGTACCCGATGCCCGCCGTCGCCGCCCCCGAGGACCTGCCGAGCGCGCTGGAGGAGGTCGGTTCCCGGCTGGGCGAGCTGCCTCCGTTCATCAGCCGCCGGCAGCCCTTCGACATCCGCTACGTCGACCGGCTGCGCTGGACCAAGGAGGAGTTGGCCGGCGTCGAGGCCCGCAGTGGTGTCTGGCTGCGCACCAACGGCGCGCTGCCCGACAACCCGCTGATCCATGTCTGCGCGCTCACCTACGCGAGCGACATGACGTTGCTCGACGCCGTCCGCGCCCCCGTCGAGCCGCTCTGGGGCACCCGCCACTTCGACATGGCCTCGCTCGACCACGCGATGTGGTTCCACCGGCCGTTCCGGACCGACGACTGGCTGCTCTACCAGCAGGAGTCCCCGATAGCCCACGGCTCCCGCGGTCTCGCGCGCGGGCAGATCTTCGACCGCCACGGGCAACTGGTGGTGTCCGTGGTGCAGGAGGGGCTGTTCCGGCCGCTGAAGGACTGACGCGTCCCGGTGCCCGGGTGCCCCGCCCCGGCGGCCTGGCGGTCTGGCGACCCCGGCGTTCCGGCGACCACGGCGGTCCCGGCGTCCCGGCGGTCCCGTGACCGGTCCCTCGTCCCGTCCCGACTCCGGAACGGTTCGGCTCTCGGCTTCGGTGCGGGCACCGTCAGGGCCATGCCGAGCGGGTTTCGGGGCAGGCTTCCGGGGTGAGGTCCGCGCCGTCGGCCGGAGCATCCGGGAATGATCCACCCCGGTGATCGGCGTTGAGGTGATGACGGACAACGCGCGGGCGGACGACGGAAGGCGGATGTCGATGCACGGCGAACGGCCCGGCGGGCCAGGACGAACCGGGAGGGCACACCGATGACGGCGACAGCCGCAGAGGATTGGAAGCACTGGAGTGACGGTCGCGCGGCGGCGGTGAGCGCGGCCCACGGACAGCTGGCGCTCACCGGTACGCACTGGCTGGAGCCCGAGCCGACCGGGACAGCCGGCCTGCCCGGCCTCTGGTGGGCCGACGCGGAGGGTGTCCGGGTCCGGGCGACGGCGGCCGACGGCATCACCGTCGCGGGCGCGCCGGGGCCGGTCGACGGCGAGGTGTTGCTCCGCCCGGACACCGACCCGGCCGCCGACACCGCCTCCGTCGGGGAGCTGCTGCTCGTCCCGATCGAGCGCGAGGGCGAGCTCGCCCTGCGGGTCTTCGACCCGGCCTCGCCCCGCCGGCAGTCCTTCGCCGGCATCTCCGCCTACCCGTACTCGCCGGAGTGGGCCGTACCCGCGGTCTTCACCCCCTTCGAGGACGGCGACGCCCAGGCGGTCCTCGTCCCCAACGCGGACGGCAAGGACCGCCCGCTGGCCGTCAGCGGCCGGATCACCTTCACGGTGGCGGGTGAGCACCGCACCCTGACGGTCAGCGGCACCGCCCGCGGGCTCAGCGGCGTCATCGCGGACGCCACCAGCGGAGCGGACACCTACCGCTTCCGCTTCATCACCCTCCCCGCACCCGACGCGAACGGCCGAACGGTGCTGGACTTCAACCGCGCCTACCTGCCGCCGTGCGCCTTCGCCGATCACTTCATCTGCCCCTTCCCGCCCCCGGGCAACCGGCTGGACTTCGCGGTCGAGGCGGGCGAGAAGCAGGTCCTGACCCGGTAGCCGCAACCGCCACTGACCCTCATCGGGGGTACGGGCGCCTGTCGCGGCCGCCCGTGTCGCCGGGGGAGGCTGCCCAGCCCAACGGGCTTGCAGCCCCCCGGCCGACACCCCGGTGGGCGGGGCACGCGGGCGCAGGTCGAATATGGGGGGCTGTGTCGACCAATCATCCTGCCAATTCAGGCGCTGCCCCGTCCGCTACCTCATCTGCCGCCACCCCCGTCGAGCCCGCCGGTCCGGCCCCCGCGCCGTCCGACCCTCCCGCTCCTTCCGCGCGGCCCGCGTCCGCCACATCCGCGGCCGCCGAGCTGCCCGCCGCGTCCATCCCCTGGTACCGGCGGGCCTTCGCCGACCTCAGCCCCCTGCGCGACAACGTCGACTACCGGCGGGTCTGGTTCGGCCAGGCGGTCTCGTCGATCGGCCAGCAGATGACGGCCGTCGCCGTCTCCGTCCAGGTCTACGACATGACCGGCTCCAGCTTCGCCACCGGCCTGGTCGGACTCTTCTCCCTCTTCCCGCTGATCGCCTTCGGCCTCTACGGCGGCGCGATCGCCGACACCGTGGACCGGCGCCGGCTCGGCCTGATCGGTTCGGTCGGCCTCGCCGTCGTCTCCGCCGTCCTCGCGGCCCAGGCCTTCGCCGGGCTCGGCCTCGTCGCCGTCCTCTACGCCGCCGTCGCCGTCCAGGCCGGCTTCTTCGCGCTCAGCTCGCCCGCCCGGTCGGCGATGATCCCGCGCCTCGTCCCGAGCCACCAACTACCCGCCGCCAACGCCCTGAACACCGTCAGCATGAACCTCGGCCTCACCGTCGGCCCCATGCTCGGCGGCGTCCTCATCGGCGCCTACGGCACCCAGGCCGCCTACCTGGTCGACACCGTCGCCTTCGCCGCCACCCTGTACGCGATGTGGCGCCTGCCGGCCATGCGCCCGCTCGGCGACCGCCGCGGCCGCGCCTCCGTCCTCGACGGCCTGCGCTTCCTGCGCGAGCAGCCGAACCTGCGCACCAGCTTCCTCGCCGACCTGGCCGCGATGATCTTCGGCATGCCGCGCGCCCTCTTCCCCGCCATCGCGGTCACCTTCTACGCCGGTGACGCCCGGACCGTCGGCCTGCTGGTAGCCGCCCCGGCGGTGGGCGCCCTCACCGGCGCGCTGTTCTCCGGCTGGGTCAGCCGGGTCAACCGCCAGGGCGTGGCCGTCCTCGCCTCCGTCGCCGCCTGGGGCCTCGCCATCGCCGCCTTCGGCGTGGTCCACAACCTCTGGCTCGGCCTCGCCCTGCTCGCCGTGGCCGGCTGCGCCGACACCGTCAGCATGATCTTCCGCAACACGATGATGCAGGTCGCCGCCCCCGACGAGATGCGCGGCCGCCTCCAGGGCATCTTCATCGTGGTCGTCGCCGGCGGCCCCCGCCTGGGCGACTTCGAGTCCGGCACCGTCGCCTCCCTCACCAGCCCCGCCACCTCCGTCATCAGCGGCGGCCTCGCCTGCGTGGCCGCCATCGTCCTTCTCGCCGCCCGCCGCCCCGCCTTCCTCCGCTACGACGCCCGCCACCCCACCCCCTGACCCCGCCGGCCCGCGATACCTGGCAGCGAGCACCCCCCGACGTGCTGTATTGTTTTCCACGTCGCCAGCACACCGGCGACAAGGTCGAGAAGCCCCACCGCAGAGCCCCCCAGGCTCCGCCGAAGGCGCCGAGACCACGGGACGTGGCGCAGCTTGGTAGCGCACTTGACTGGGGGTCAAGGGGTCGCAGGTTCAAATCCTGTCGTCCCGACGTGAGTCGGAAAGGCCGTTGGCCGGGAGAAATCCCAGGTCAGCGGCCTTTCGCATGATGCCCCGTCAGGGAAACGAGCCACCTGCGAACACCCCTAAACGATCTTGCTGGGGACCAGCTGGGGACCAGCATCCTCCGGAGGGGCCGCGAGGAATTGCTCCTGGGGACCAGCCGGCCGAAGACCCACCTGTCCCCTCCCAGTCAGAATAGCCGCGGGGAAAGCCGCACGGGCACCCTCCCGCAAAACTCCCGCAGAGATTCTGCCCGCCCGCACTGCGAATCGCCGAGTGAGCGCGGGAAACGGGCTCCCGTTCGGGCCGCAGGGGAAGTCCGACCCGACATCAGGAACCCGCGCTCGCCTTTCCCGCGTCCCGGGACGTTTGCACTTCAACCGAGTTCGGCCCCACCGGTACGCCTCTGCACCGTTGTCCACCCTCTACAAGCACACGGCCGGCCGGGCCGGGTTGTCGTGGGGCGGCCGTAGGCTTCGCCCATGAGTACGGTGCACGCGCGGGTTTGGCGCTTCACGGTCGAGAAGGGGCCCGCGGGGGCGGAGGCGGTCCAGGCGGTGGAGGTCGGCCAAGGGCCGCTCCCGGTGTCGCTGGCCGCGCTGGCCAACATCAACGCCCTGGCCTGCGACCTGCGCCGCACGGTCGACCAGCGCGTACGTGACCACGAGATCAGCCTGCTGCTCAGCTACCTGGACGGGGATGCCGGAGCTGGGCCGCTCGGGGTCGATTGCGGCGCACTCGACTCCAGCTCCGGACACATCCGACGCTTCGTCAGCGAGTGCACCGGGCTCGGCGTCATGACGGCCGCCAGCGAGACCCTGTTCGACTGGAAGTCCGGCACCGACGGGCTGAGCAGCTTCGACGTCCTGCCCGACAAGCTGGTGGGCGCCTACGCCAAGACCGGCGTCCGCCCGGACCTGCTCTACGACCTCGCCGCCGGCCCGCTCGCCGGCGAGGCGCGCGGCCGGCGCAGGGACGCCAAGCAGATGCTCCCGGCGGTCAAGGGCACCGCAGACCAGCGCAAGCGCCTGGAGAAGCTCGCAGCGTGGTCCGCGGACCACAGCGACCACGACTACTTCATGAGCTGGGTCTGGCTCGGCACCGGCGGCGTCTACGTCGACATCTTCCTGCCCGAGGACTCCCCGGCCACGGCCGGCTTGAAGACCGGATGGATCGAGCAGCCCGGAAGTCAGCAGCCCTGGCGCTTCCGCGTTCCGAGGCCCGACCCCCGCCGGCGGGTGGAGACGGATCCGGAAGACTACCTGGACCCGCCCCTCCTCATGACGAAGGATGTACCCGACGGGATTGTCATTGACGAGGCGTCGGCCGGCAGCGCCCAGGAGGTGGTGGACGCGGCGATGGACCGGGCCTTCGGCCGGGATGAGCGCTACCTGGGCGAGCTCGGCGGCGTGCCGGTGCGCGGGACCTGGCTCAGGGCGGACGCCGTCGGCCCCGCACGCCACGAGGTGCTCGTCGGCGTGCTCGGCGAGCATGTCCCCGCGGACCTCCGGGCCCAGCGCCGCCGCCTGGAGGCCGAGCAGGGTCATCGGCTCGACCTGTTCCTCGAAGGCCGCCTGCTGACGCTCGTGCACCCGGTCGGCGAACCGCGGCCCAGCTGGGGCCGGATCGCCGAGGAGGCTCTCGGCTAATCCGGGTCGGCCTGAATCGGGCAGATCAGCCCTGAACGTCCGTTCTGTTCATTCCTGCGGTAAATGCGTGCCGGAGCGGGCTGTTGTCCGCGATGATGGCGTGGTGCGAGTTACCCGCCTGCTGATCTCGAACTTCCGGGGCTGGAAGTCCCTCGACCTGCGTCCGCGTGACCACGTCGTGCTGGCGGGAGTTCCTCGCGCCGGCCGTAGCGACATCGTCGAGGCGCTGGCCCGCGTGCTCGACCCGGACGCCGCGCAGAGCCCCCGCCTCTCCGACCTCCACCAGGAGCTTCCCGCCGAACAGGCGGACGCCCCGCAGGACGACGAACTGGAGCTCGGGGACGACAGCGGCTCCGGCCTAGCGCCGTGCGAGACCGAGCCGCTCGCCCGGGCCGACTTCGCGGAGGTCGAGGTCACGCTGACCGACCTCGACCCGGCCATCGAGCAGCTGGTCGACGGCCATCTCCAGCCGCTGGACCCGTCCGGAGCCGCGGTCGAGAGCGACGAGGCCGACCCTACCGCGCCCCAGTGCGTCCGCATCGCCTACCGGCTCAGCTACGACTCCGAGGCCGAAACGTTGGAGAGCGCGGTCTACTACCCGGACCGCAGCAACCCGGAGACCGGACAGTACATCCGGGTGCCCGCCGCCGTGCGCCGTGAACTTCCCGTCATCACCCTCAACGCCAGCGTCCCGCTTCAGCTGCGCGCCGGTGGAAGCCTGCGGCGGTACATCGAGGAGCGCGACGCGAAGGCCGCCACCGCAGCGTTCGAGGTCCTCCGTGACGCAGTGAGCGACGCGGTGACCGCCCTGTCCGCGGACCCTGCCATCACCGAAGCAGTCGACGCCGTGCTGGCGGTCGGCGGCACCGGCACCCGCCTCGGCGACGCCCCGATCAGCGCCACGGACGTCGGCTTCCTCGCCGAGGACGGCTCGGTCGCGGCTCTCCTGCGCACCCTCCGAGCCTCCCTGCGGCTGGACACCGCCGGACCGCTGGCGCTGGCCAACCACGGCAGCACCGTCACCGCGATCCTCTCCATGGCCGAAGCCATGCTCCTCGCCAACGTCCCCGGCGCGATCGTGCTCGCCGACGACTTCGGCGACCAGCTCGACGCCGCGACCGCCGAACACCTCGCCTCGCTCATCCGCAACCGCTCCGGCCAGACCTGGCTGTCCACCCGCCGGCCCGACGTGGCACGCGCGTTCGAACCCACTGAGGTCGTCCGCCTCGTGCGCCACAACGGCGCCCGCACCCACCATCAGCTCCCGCAGGTCCGTGACCGCAAGGAGTTGGTCGCCCACCGCCAGCTCCACACGCAGTTGCTCCCCGCAATCACCGCGCCAGCCGTCGCAGTCACCGAAGGCCCACACGACGTCGCGGTGCTCGCAGCCGCCAACCGCCGGTACCCGCCAGCCAAGCTGCCCCTCTCTGCCTTCGGTGTCCGCCTCGTCGCGGCGGGCACGGGAGGAGACGGCGGGATCGACCAGGTCCCTCGGATCGCCGACCTCGCCAAGCAGCTCGGATTCCACGTCGTCGGGGTGATCGACCGAGACAAGCCGGGGCCGCAGACCAGCGCCCAGGTCGCCAAGGTTCAGCAGGCGTGTGACGTGGTGATCAGGTTGCCGGAGAAGACCGCCATCGAACGCGCGATGACGGCCGGTGTCGCCTACTCCCAGCTGGCCACGGCCAGTTCGGTCCTCACGGCCTTCGGTGAAACCGACCCCCTGGCCGGCGGAGCCACTGAGGAGACCGTTACAAGGCTCGGCGACCGCCTTCACAAGAAGGGCCTCCACGAGCCGTTCCTGGACGCCCTCTACCAGGAGCTGCAGCCACCATTGGTCGACCAGGGCGAGGACGCCAGCGAGGCCGAGGAAGAACAGCCGGTGGTCCATCCGCCGCTCCTGGAGGCGATCCTGGACGCCATTGCCCTCGCGGCGAACCCCGCCTACAGCGGCCCCGCCATGATCGACCTGCCGGACGTCGCCCGGCCGACCGGGGACGCGGCGTGACCTACGAAGCGCAGGGGGCGCAGCAGGACGTCATCGACAGCACCGCGCCGGTGCTCGTGGTCCTCGGTGGAGCGGGAACAGGGAAGACCACCACGGCCGTTGCCGCAGCCCGGCGCCACCTCGATAGAGCGGACGAGAAGCTGGCGCTCCGGCGCCAAGCCGCGCAGCGGTCCGGTCGACGGACGAGGCTGCCCGCCCCCGAGCGGGTCCTCTTCCTCTCCTTCTCCCGTACAGCGGTCGCCCAGATCCTGGACCGCTCCTCCGGGGTGATCGGCCCCCTGGCGCCGCGCTTGGAGATCGCAACCTTCCACGGCTTTGCCTGGCGCATCATCACCAGCTTCGGCCAGCACCACGGCTACCCGGCGCCCCAGACGGTGCTGAGCGAGGCGCAACGACTCTTCGAAGCCTCCACAACCGGCTCCGGCCTCACCTATGACGATTTGCTCCCAGTCGCGAACCGCCTGCTGGCGCTGGAAAAGGTCCGGGACCACTACAGCAGCCGGTACGGGCTCGTGATCTGCGACGAGTTTCAGGACACCGACGATCAGGAGTGGCAGTTCCTCCAGCGCATCGCGCCGGCCGCCCGGCGCATCCTCCTGGGCGACGCCAACCAGTGCATCTACGCCGGGTTCAAGAAGATCGACGCTGATGCCCGGATCGCCACCGCCATGCTCCTGTCCGGCGCCGAGAAGATCCCGCTGCCGCCTATCAGCTGGCGCGACCCCAGCGGCACCCTGCCGGCCGCCGCCGAAGCCGCCCTGCGGAGGGACTTCGCGCACCCCGCCATCCGTACCGCCGCCGATGGCGGCCGGATCTCCGTCACCGACTACACGTCCGGCCATGGACACGCCGAGGTCATCGACCTCGTCCGGGCGGCCCGGAAGAACGGCCACACGGTCGCGATCTTCACCCACACCAACCAGGCCACGTTCAGCCTCTCCGACGCGCTTCGCGTCGAGGGCATGGTGCACGAACTGGTCGGTCTCACCGAGGCATACGGCGAAGCGCTCGCCGCGCAGCTGGCGCTGCTCAAGTTCGCCCTAGACCTGCCAGGCTCCAACGTTCTGCGCGCGCTAGCCATCTACGTCCAGGCGACCGAACAGAAGAAGAGGACAGCCCGCGTCCCGCTCGCCAACCAGATGCTTGCCCCGGCCACCAACTCCGTCCTACGGAACGCTCTGAAGCGACTGGCCCGTGACCTGCGGGACGCTGTTGAAGGTGGGGAACATTCCGACCTCACACGGCTTGCCGAGGTGATCACGAACGCCTACAGCACGGTCGGAGCTTCCCGCGGTCAGGAGACCTGGCTCCAAGCCGCTCGCCAAACCCGTTTCGCCCTGACCAAGTTGGCCGATGGCGCGAGCATCGCGGCAGTTGAGCAGGAGATGCTCCGGGCCCGCGACGATGCCCTGGTCGGCACGGTCACGGCCCGGCGCGCTCCCATCCAGGTCATGAACCTCCACCAGACCAAGGGGCGCGAGGCGGACGTCACGATCCTGCTGCTCGGCAGCGACGAGTACCACGGCTCCGAACGCGAGCCCTTCCCCACCGGCTCCAAGCTGCTGTACGTCGTGATGACTCGGGCGAGGAAGACCGCGCACCTCGTGGTGCCCGACCTAGCCCACCCGCTCTGGAGGCCGCTGGTGGCGGCCCTCCGGTGAACAACCGGGCGTTCCGGCGCGGCACCTGTCCGCCTGGGGCCGCCGACCGCCAATGGGAGTGACACAGTGGAGGGGCCTTGTCCTTGGAGGCGTAAGTGAGCGTTGAACAGCCTGCTCTTTATCTGCCGCCCGTGCACCGGGCCTTCCTGCGGGCCACCGCCGCAGCCGAGGAGGAAATGGGCTTCCTGCTCGCCCAGAACGTGATGTTCGAAGAGGAGTACATCACCACGCTGCTGTGCAGCCGCCTGGTGCCCGAGGTCACCTACGTGAAGTTCTCGAAGCAGCAGGAGAGCCGGGTCGGAGGGGACTACCTCTGGTGGTGGGTCGACCGGAGTGGAGAGGCATTCGGCTGCCTCGTCCAGGCCAAGGTCATTCACCATAAGGGCCGGGGGTGGAGGATCGGCTTTCACCATGAGACCCGGACCGGCCTGCAGATGGACCAACTCCTCGCGGCCTCCGACTTCTTCGAGGTTCTGGCTGCCTACGCCTTCTACGCCGGCGATGCCGCATACCGCAGCACAATGCGGTGCTCTCAGCGGCACCATGGCGTGCTGTGCCACCAGCGCCAGGGCGCTGGCGTGACTATCCTGCCCGCGCTCAACGCGCAGCGTACGGTCGAGAACGCGAGGCTCCGGGCGACAGCCCCGCCGAGCAAGCTGCCCTTCCTCGGCGGCTTCGATCCGATCGAGGACGTCTTCCACCACGCGGAGCCCCTCAGCAGGCTCACCGAGCCGGGCCGCGCCAACGACGACCCCGCCTCCATCCGCTACTACCGGATGCGACTGGGCCCGGGCATGAACGGTCTGCGCGAGCTGCTGACCCCTGGGCAGATCGGGGCACGCAAGGTAGCCCAGTTCATGACCGACAAGCTCGCCCAGCAGGCGGCTGGCACTTTCGAGACGGCGGTCCTGCCCGACGTCCACACCGACCAGGTGGAAGTCGGCGGTCGGGTCTTCGACACGCTGCCCGGTGCGCGGGGCCACTTCGGCCGCCCGTTCTTCGAGCATGCACTGCGCGGTCTGCGCACGGGGCTCCCCGACTACGTCGAGGCAGCACTGCGAAGCCCGTCCGACGGTGTTCCGGCGGAGCTGGCCGAGCATGCCGATGGCCTGGTGGTTGTGTACCTATGACCAGCCGCTGCGGCGCTGAGGGGTTCAGCGGCGCGCAAGGGTGTAGCCGCTGTTCTCCAGGGCCTTCGTCCAGACGTCCCGGTTGAACCACTTCGTGATGTCCGGGGCCGCCGCGCTAAGGGTGGCCATGCGGGCCTGCCAGTCGTGGCCGGTGTCGCCGCGGAAGTCGCAGCCGCTGCAGCCGTCTTCACCGTGCACGTGGCCGGCCATCCAGGCGTTGACCGCGACGTTGAGGATGACGGAGTAGAGGTCGCCTCCGCTCTCCACGAGGGCATCCGGTACGCCGGCGAGGATCATCGCGAGCTCGGGGTTGTCCACGGGCGGGAACGGGCCCTCACCCGCAACGAGGCCGTCGTGTTCGCGCTGTCGGGCCACGGAGGCGACGGCTTCGGCGAGCGAGGCGGGGTCGATATGGGTCAACGCTTCGCGCTTCCTGATGCCGCGCGCCGCCGCGATGGCGGTTGCCTGCTGCTCGATGGCGTCCGCTACTCCGTTGGGCCCCAGCGTGACGCCGCGGCGGGCCAGTTCGGTGAGCGTCTGCCCGAGGACCTTCTGGAACGGCGCGCTGTCATGGTTCAAGGTCTGCTCTGGGGGCTTGGCGGCGTGCCTGGTGGCTTCGGGGATCGTATGTGTGGAACGGCCGTCGGGGTGTGCACCCACCGGTGGGGCGAAGGGGAGTCCGGTGGCACCCCGGTCCGCCTGCCGGAGCCGCTCCGGGCGCCGGAGGCCGGCCGCCCGGGCCCTGCGCACGGCCGGCGCCGGCCCGGTGCGCTCCTTCGCCCTCGACTTCGCCGCACCCACCGGTGGGTGCACACCCCGACAGCCGTTAGCGGACGACGCGGAGGTGGCGGAGGGGGGCGGTGGGCTCAGGATCCGCCGGCGCGGTCACTCGGCCCGCGTTGAGGTGGATGCTGAGCTTGTTGCCGGCCTCGATGTAGTCGTCGTGCGAGGGGTGCAGGTAGCGCTGGGTCGTGGTGATCTGCCCGTGGCCGGCGATTCGCTGGAGGACGTGCAGACGCACTCCCGCGTCGGCGAACCAGGTGAGACCGGTGTGCCGCAGGCCGTGGCGGCGAAGCCAGGCGTAGCCGAGTGCAGTGACGACCTCATCCCAGTGGGTGGCGTCACGGAGCACGGCGGTGCTGATGCGGCCACCGCGGGGGCCGGTGAACAGCCGTGCCATCGGGTCGTGTCCGACGACGGTGAGCCGCCAGGTCACGATGTCGCGGATCTCTTCGATGATCGGGACGGTGCGTCGGCGCTTGCCCTTAGTGCCCTTGTCGGCCAGCCCGCCGGGGCCGGGCGTGGTCTGTCGGCTCAGGTCCCAGGTCCAGTCAAAGCGGTTGATGTCCTGGACCCGGACGCCGGAGACCTCGCCGATGCGGGCGCCGGTGCAGGCGGCGAAGCGGACGACGTCGCCCCAGATCCGGTAGTTGCCGTGGGAGCGGGCGACGAGCGCCTCGGCGAGGGCGTCGAGGGTGTCCCAGTCGGGCAGCGCGAGGGCGCGCGGGTTGTCCAGCTCGTCCTCGTACTGCTTGTACAGGGACTGCCAGCCGGTCATCCGGCACGGGTTGAGGTCGATGATGCCGTCGCGGCGGGCCTGCTCCATGACCCGGACGAGGGGGGCAAGGGTGTTCTTGACGGAGGACTTGCCGACCTCGTCGGATATCCAGGCATGCAGGGCCCGGTCGGTGATGCCGTTCGTCATCGACACCACCGGGACATGTCCCATGGTCGGGACGACCCGTAGCTTCCACCCGGCCCGGTAGGGGTCGAGGGTCTTCGGCTCCAGGCCGCGCATGGCCAGGTCCCAGTTCTGGTCCCCGTAGTCCGCCAACGTCACGTTCGAGAGCGACGGAACGATTCCGCGCTTGGCTGCCTTGCGCAGGCGGTCGATCCAATCCTTCGCCTCGTCTTCCGAGGCAACGGAGTTGGACAGGGACTTCCGTCCGCCGCCCTCGGGATCCCACCAGCGCACACGAGCGCGGTACCGGAATTCGGGGCGGCGGTCCGGCCGGAACTCGATGTCGTCGGTCAGGTCGATTGCGATCGGGACGATCAGGGGGGTGTCAGCCAAGCTATGCGGCCTCCGGTTTCGTGGGAACTGTTCGTTGGGATTCGAGCCACGCCTGGGTGTCAGGAATGGAGTAGACGACGGTCCGGTTGGCGAGACGGACGAAAGGCGGACCCTGCGGGGGCTTGGCGGTGCGCCAGCGGCGGAGGGTCGACGGATCGACTTTCAGAAGGGGCGCAAGCTCGTCCGCGGTGTACCAGCCGCTGTGGAGCAGATCAACGGCGGAAGGACGTGCCGTCCCGTCCCGGTGTTCTGCAGCGGTTCCACCGACAGGCTGCAGGCCGCTCACGCCGTACGCCCCGTGATAGGGACCGGGCACGGGGCGAGAGCCGGAGGTTGTTCGGAAGATCGGGGCATGTCGGTGATCCTCGGGGCTGGCGGAAGTAGATGCGAAGGGTTAGCTGTCGGCCGATGCAGGTCTTGCCGAGTCGACGAAGTCGAGTGCGGAGGGCAGGGGCGGCGGCTGGAGTCCGTTGGCCCGCATTTGGTCTCGGACGGCCTTGAGTCGAGTGCAGTCCTCGTGGGCCATGCGGTCGAGTTCGTCCGCCTGGCGGGCCAGCTGCTCGTAGCGGGCTGATCCGAGGGCCTGGCGTGCCTGGAGGCGGCGGCTGTGGGCTTCGCGGGTGGAGATCAGTGCGGTGCGGACGTCGACGTCGTGTTCGCGGAACACGGCGAGTACGGCTCGTGCCGAACCCGGCGGTGGTGCTTCGCCGAGGTTGTCCTCGCCGGTGACCCACGCTGCTGCCTCCCAGACGGACAGGGTCACCTCTGGCAGGAGGTCGACGTCGGCCTGGCCCTCCAGCGGGATGAGGAGCGCCACGAGCGGCAGATCGAGGGCGTGGGCGAGAACGAGGGCTTCCTCCACCTTGAGCGAGTCCCGCAGCCCCTTCTCGATCTTGGTGATGGTGTTCGCGGCGATCGGCACGCCTCGTGCCACGCACGCTGCCGAGAGATCGCTGGTCGTCATGCCGCGCTGGACGCGGTGCGTCTTGACTGCTTGGGCGATCCGCGCGGTGAGCGCAGCCGGCCAGTGCTCCTTGGATTCTGTCACAGAGGAAGAATACATGGGCCATGTTCTTCGCCCAAGGCGGATGTGATAGATATTTCTCGCACAGAGAACATCGCATGGGAGGGAAGTTGCCGTGAACGCAGTCCGAACTGCCCGGCCGGGAAGGTACTCGCCGGAAGCTCTCGCCGCCCTCCCGCCGGCGATTCCGCTGTCGATGGCCAACGAGCTGCTCTCGCTCGGCCGGACGGTCGGGTACCGCATGGTCCGGGAGGGCCGCTACCCGGTCACCGTCGTGGAGGTGGGTGGCAGCTATCGCGTGATCACCGCTGACCTCCTCCACTTCCTGCGCCCGCGCAGCTCGCGGAACGCGGCGTAGGCAACTCGCTGCCGGGCATACCGGCTTCGACGTGGGACGATCCCTCATGCAGGCAGTGGTGTCCGCTCCCGCGCCCACGGATCTCGGGCAAGCGAGCTGTCGAGAGGAACTGCATGTCGGATCTTGATTAGGCCAACGCGACGTCGGAGGAACGCCTGCCAGTGATGCTGGCGGCTAGATGGGTGCTCAGCGGCAGGACGCCGCGCCAGCATCAGGACCGGTACACAGCGTTCCTCGACGTGATCGACGACGAATTTTCGGCCGCCGAGATCACTGTCGGCTACGACAGTCGCGCCTACGCCAACAAGGACCTGCTCCCCGTGTGGCTGGAGGAGGTCGCCACCGGCCACGAACCCTCCGCGGCGACCGGGCACCTGCTCCGCCGGGAACTGGAGCGCGTCGGCCACCGCGCGCCCGACCTGGCGCGAAGGCTCAAGAGCACGCTCGAACAGGCTTGCCGCGCATGGGCGTACATGCTCCAGGGGATCGTGCTGGCCAACGCCGGCGACATCGTTGCGATCTTTCACGAGTATCAGCTGCAGCTCGGCTGGGACCTGCGCGACCTCTTCCGCACGACGCTTCCGTGTGCACGGCTGCACACGAGCGAGGTCTCCTGGCTCGTCGGGCGCGTTCCGGCCGTCCTCGGCCTGTTCCTTAGCGAGCGCGAGAGCGGTCTGATCGGATTGGTTCTGGAGCGGGAGCACACCCAGAAGTTCGACGCCGACACGTGCGCCCTGTTCCTGCGCAACGCGGTGACCCTCCTGGGCCGACCGGAACTCGCCTCGCACGTGGAAGCCGATCTCAGTACCTCCGCCTCGGAGCTGGTGGTCCGCGAGGAGTCGTTGCCGGCGCTCGGGCTTCCGCATTCGGGGTTCGGCACCGGCTTCCAGGACTTCGGCCTGACACGAGCCGATCTGCTGCCTGCCCTGCAGGCCGCCTGGCACGGGAGGGAAGTACCAGTACCGAAGCGCGCCCGGAGCCGGAAGGAGTAGTTGCCGGGAGGGCGACACTGCGACCGCTACCACGTTCCCAAGCTCGGAGCCAGACCGATGCGGCCGGGTCGGCGGTGGCAGGGTGGCTGCGTGGCGGATACGAGTAATGAGCCGGCCGAGCTGTTCGACGGTACCGCGCCGTACTACGCGGCCTACCGGCCGGGCTACGACGAGCGGATGTTCACCCATGTCGCCGAGCGCCTCGGCCTCGACGGCACCGGGTCGGCACTGGACCTGGGCACCGGCACTGGAGCGGTGGCCCTCCCGCTGGCCCGCATGGTGAACTCAGTGATCGCCATCGATCCGCAGCCGGGCATGCTCGCCGAGGCTCGAGCGCTCGCCGCCGCCGACAGCGTGACCAACATCGAATGGCGCTTGGGCGAGGCGGCACAACTGGCCAGCATGGACCTGCCGCCGCTCCGGCTGGTGACCGCAGGAGCCGCCTTCCACTGGATGGACCGCGCCGTTGTCGCCCAGGACCTGGATGCCCTCATCGACGACGGAGGCGCGATCGTGCTGGCCTCCGGCGGGACTCCGGGCGACATCGCCCCGCCGCCCTGGTCGGACGCGATCAGGGAAGTCCGGGTCCGGTACCTCGGGCCGGAGCGCCGGGCCGGGCGCGGTACCTACACCCACCCGGCCGAGCGCCACCAGGACGTGCTGGTCCGTTCCCCGTTCTCCCGGATCGAGACCGCGCACTGGGACCGGACGATCGCCCGAACCGCAGGCGAGGTGGCCGGCCTGCAGCTCTCCTACAGCTACAGCAGCCCGCGCCAACTCGGCCCGGACGCGAAGGCGTTCGTGAACGACGTCCGCGATGCCCTGCTGGCCTTCGACTCGGTGGGCACCTTTGAGCAGACGATCCGCACGGAGGTGATCATCGCCCGCCGTCCGTGACGGAGCCTCCCCTCCGACCCGGCAGCGCGAACTCCAACAGCGGGTCCGTCACAACCTCGCGCCAGCGTTCGCGGTGGCCGACCGCGCGCAGCCGGAAGTACACGGTCTCGCGGCGTTCGTCGGCGGCGGTACCGAAGTGGCCGCCGATGTTGTGGGCGAGCAGGTAGTGGACGAGGACCAGGCTTCCGGCTGTGCCGGTCACCTGGAGCGGGGTGGGCAGGTCCACGGGCGGGTAGGGCGTGGCGTCGCGCAGGGCGTCCGCGCCGTGGCGGCGCAGCCACGCTGCTGCGCTCAGGTGCGTGCCTGGCCAGACCCAGAGGTTGCCGCGGTCGTGCTGGCGCTGGTCAGTGAGGAGGAGGCCGGCCAGGACGGTGAACGTGCCGGGGCGGCCGTCGTCCTCGGTGGGGGTGAGGCCGTCGATGTGAGGGGCGCCGGGGTGGTGCAGGTGCGGCGGCAGGGTGAGCGCCAGCTGTGCGACCTCCGGGGTCGGCAAGGTGAGGTCGGAGCGCAGAAACGCGCGGACGGCGTCGCCGATGCCGCTTTCCTCGTAGAGGGCCCGCAGGTCGGGGTGGTCGGCGAGGGGCGGCCACAGGAAGTACGGGCCAGTTCGGCCGGGCTCGGGCGGCTGGGCCGCAACGTGCCGCGCGAGCGCCGAACGCCAGTGGCTCACCTGCTCGGCGGTGAGGACATCGGGCACAACGCAGTAGCCGTCACGGTGAAAGCTGCTGACAGCCAAGGGAGTTGTCGTCTCCATGTGGCCATGGAATCGTTAGCCGGCCCGGGCGGGCAACGGAATTTCCGCTGCCCCCGAGGGACCAACGAGACGGCCTCCGCCGGGTTGGGGAGAGATCCTGCCGCCGGAGGCATCCGGCCAACCCTGAGCCCACCGACTACTTGCCGTTCCGCTTCTTCTTCGGCTGGCGCTTGGGTTGGACCCGCTTGCCGACCGGGCGCACCATGGGCGCCTTCGGCTTTTCGACCGTGGCCACGGCGGCCTGCAGGATGGTCACGAGCTTGACCTTGAGCGCCTGGGCTTGTTCGGGGGTGGTGGCGTCGGCGGGGGTCTCCAGCAGGTGTGCCTTGAGGATGGCCAGCATGTCCCACTCCCAGGGGCCCCGGTCACGGGGCCGGGGATCAGCCGGACGTAGTCCTCGTCGTACAGGTCGGTGAGCAGGGCGAGCGCGTCCGCGTCGCTGACGTCGTTGACCTGCTCGCGCTCTGGTGCACCGGTGGCTACGCTCTCCGCGCGGCGTACCTCCTTCAACAGGGCCAGCCGCAGGTTCTGCTGCATCGCTACGCGCCCGCCCGCGCCGCGAGCGATCCACGCCGCCGCTGCCGCGGCGATGACGTAGTCCACGGGGCCGACTTCCTCTCCGCCGGAGAGGTCCATCGGCTCCGTGCCGGGAGGGAAGAAGAACTCCGGTCTGATCTGGACAGGTTCGGACGAATGTCAGTGCTGCGCGTCGGTAGGGTCAGCGGGCCGGCAGTCCGAGGCCGTCAACGGCCAAGGCCAGGTGGGGATTGCCAGCCGTGCAGGGCCTCGGTGATCAGGGCGCGGGCGTCTTGTCCGTAGACGGCGGATTCCTGGAGCAGCCGGAAGGCTCGGTGGAAGAGGCCGACGCGCTTGGGGTCGGAGATGGTCTCGCAGCCGCGGTAGCCCTCCACCTCCACGCGGGTGCCGTCGTGGATGCCGAAGCCGTCGCCGGGGTAGACGTGCAGGCGGGCTCGGGCCGGGATGATTCCCAGCCGCAGTCCCGGCGTGTCCAGGGCGGCCAGCAGGTGTTCCAGCTGGGCGCGCATCACCTCGGGGCCGCCGATGCCGGTCAGCAGGGCCTGTTCTCCGAGCATGACGTGGTAGGTCCGGCCGTCCTGCCCGAGGTAGCGGGCGCGGGCGGTTCGTTCGGCCGCGCCGGCGTGCGAGTCGTCGGGGAGCTGGTGCAGACGGGCGACCATGCGCAGGACCTCCTGCGCGTACGCGGGAGTCTGCAGGTTGCCCCAGATGAGGTCGGGGCTGTGTCCGGCGTAGTCGCTGGTGGCGGCGGTGAGTTCGTGGAAGGCGCGCTGGATGTGCTCGGTGCCGCGGGCCAGCAGGTCGTCCCACGAGGTGGCGTCGGACGGCTGCGGCGTTTCAGCTGAGTTCGGTGCGCTCACTGGCTTCTCCCTGCTGGTCGAATCGGCTCGGATCGGGGACTACCGAGTGAGCGTGACAGGCACTGGCGGTGGTCTGGTGGGGCAGCCGGTCGCCGAGGTCGTACTGGGCGGCCTGGAGGAGATACGACTCGCGGTAGCGCGTGGCCGGTTCCTGGGCCATGAGCTCGGAGTGGCTCCCCTGTTCTACGAGGCGGCCGTGGTCGAGGACGAAGATGCGGTCGGCCTTGGCGGTGGCGCCGAGGCGGTGGGTGATGAGGACGACGGTGACGCCGAGGGCGGTGAGCTGGCGGATCTGCTCGAACGCCTCGACCTCGGTTTCCGGGTCCATCGCGGACGTCGGCTCGTCGACCACCACGAGGGCGGGGAGCCGGCCGTGGGCATCCGGCGTGGTCAGGCGCAGGTGAGTTCGAGCGAGGGCGACCTTTTGCCACTGGCCGCCCGAGAGGCCGACGCCGCCCTCGAAGCCCTTGGCGACGAGGGTGTCCCAGCCGCGCGGCAGCTCCTCGACCACCGGGTGAAGGTCGGCATAGTCGGCGGCGGTCTCCAGCTGTCGCTGCTCGCAGGCGACTTCGGGGCGGCCGAGGAGCAGGTTGGCGCGCAGGGTGAAGGACCAGCGCTGGAAACTCTGGGCGAGCAGGGCGACGCTGCTGAAGAGCTGGTCGCGGTCGGCGGTCGCGGTGTCGATGCCGTCCCACCGGACGCAGCCCTGGTGTGGCTGGTAGACCCCGCACAGGATGTTGGCCAGGGTGGACTTGCCCGAACCGTTGGCTCCCACCAGGGCGATGACCTTGCCCCGGGGGATCGTCATGGTGACCTTGTCCAGCGCCGGGGTCTCGCGGCCGTCGTAGGTGAAGGACACGTCCTCGACGGTGATTGTCTCGGGGCGCTCGGGCAGCGGTGTGCCGCCGGTGGGGATGGCCCGGCGGTGGCCCTCGCGGCGCAGCTGGTCGAGGTCGCGGACGAACAGCGACTCCTCGTACAGCTGGTTGATCTGGGAGACGAGGCCGCCGATGCTCGCCGAGCCGGTGCGGATGGCCACCACGGCGGTCCCGGCGGCGGCCAGTGGGATCGCCCCGCTCATGACGAGCGAGCCCAGGAGGGCGAAGGCGCCGACGGCGGCGGCGCCGGCCAGCGCCGCGGAGAGCAGGTCCGTGCGGGCCCGAGCGCCGGCGAGGCGGGCCTGCTCCTGTTCGGCGGCGCGGGCCATCTGCTCGTAGTGGTGGAGGATGAACGGCCCGCATGCGTGCACCCGCAGCTCGGCCGCGGAGTACGGCCGGATCAGCATGTCCGCCAGAGCGCTGCTGGCCCGGGAGTGCTGGAGCCAGGCCCGCCTGGAAGCGTAGTGGCGGCGGGCGGTGCGGACAGCTCCCCAGCCGCGCGGGGCGGTGATCAGCAGCAGCATGGGCAGCAGGGCGGGGTGGAGGACGGACAGGACGCCGGCGGCGGAGACGAGACTGAAGGTGGCGGTGAGGACGGAGGTGGCCTGGCCGATGATGCGCTGCAGTGACATCGCGCCCCAGCGGGCGCTGTCCACCTCGGCGAGGAACTCGGAGTCTTCGATCGCCTCCAGCTCGGAGCGGCCGACGATGCCCAGGAACTCCATCGTGGCCTGGCGGAAGACCGCTGGTTCCAGCCTGCCTCCGGCCCAGGCAGAGGCGGCGGACAGCACCGAGGACAGGCCCGCTATCAATCCGACCATCACGATCGCCGGCGAGGCGGCTCGCAGCACGTCGGTGACATGGCCGGGGGCGAGTAGTGCGGCCAGGGCGTGGTTGGTGGCGATCAGCGCGAAAGCGGCGGCCAGGCCGCGCATCATCTCGGCGCCGACCAGGGTCAGCAGCGCCGCGCGGTCGGCCTGCCACGCCATACCTCCAGCTAGGCGCAGGAAGCGCGGCATCTGCCGGGCGACCGCCCAGAACGTCACCTCGCCGCTGGCCATCTCGTGCTTGGCCCAGCCGTAGTCGTAGCGCATCGGCCCGCCGAACAGCAGCTGCTCGCTGTCCGGCACGGAGTCCGTCGAGGTCTTGGGCGTGCTGGTCACATACTCCCTTTCGCAGAGGGGAACGCGGTGGTCGGGCGCCAGTGCCGTCAGGGTCCGGCGTAGCCGTGGGGCGACCGGTACGGACCGGGCAGGGTTGGACCGGACTGCACCGTGCCGGGCGGGCGCACTCGCCCGGCACGGTGCAGACGGGCGCCGGTCACGTCTCGACGAGCTCCCGCTGTCCGGAGGCGGGGTCGAATCCGTGGGTGGAGAACGCGGGCCCACCGGCCAGATACGCCTCCACCGCGGCCTTGGAGGTCGGGAACATCGGGCTGGGCAGGACGCCTGCGGCGGGGTGCCAGCGCACCTCCAGGTGCTTGTCCGGCTCGACGTTGACCAGCTCGCCCGTGAACTCGCTGGTGGCGAAGACGAACAGCATGAACCCGCCGCGCCCGTCCCAGCCCTCCTTGGCCTGGATGGTGTGCACCAGGCGCAGGTCGGATGGCTTGGCGATGAGCCCCGCTTCCTCACGTAGCTCCCGGGCGGCAGCATCGGGGATCTCTTCCCCGGGGTCGACCTTTCCACCCGGGATCGTCCACGCGGGCCCGGGGGTCCAACTGCGCTGCCCGTACAGGAGGGTGGCGATCCGATCGGTGTTCAGGTCGTGGGCGATGACGCAGACCGATAGCCTGCTCGTCTCGTGCATCAGGTGCTCCTGGTTGAAGGTTGAGGGGGCGATGGAGGGGAGGCGACGGTCGAGTAACTGCGCTTCTACGTGTCGCGCGGGGGCAACTGGGAGAGCGCGGTCTCGCGCATGATGCGGTCGACCGTGTCGTGGAGGGTGCTGTCGCTGCCGATGACGGTCTCGATGCCGCCGGGAAGGACGTCGTGCTCGCAGTACCAGTCGCGCAGTTCACGCTCGGTGACGGCCGTCAGGTACTCGCGATCGGCCTTCGAGGCGTGCCGGACCAGCGTCTCGTCTATCGGGATGTCGAGGTAGTAGCAGCGGGTGACGCCGCGGTGGTCGCCCACCAGGCGGGTGAGCATCTCGCCGTAGTGATCGGCGTACAGGATGCCTTCGATGACGACGTGGTAGCCGGCGCCCAGCGCGTACCGTGCCACCGTGTCGATCAGGCCGATGTTCGTGCCGCCGGGCCGGTCCCGTTCGCGCAGCACGATGCGTCGGAGGTTGTCCTGGGCGACCACGGCCAGGCCACGGCCGAATCGGTCCCGGATGCCCGCCGCCACCGACGACTTGCCCGACGCCGAGTTTCCCCGGACGACTACGAGCCGAGTCTCCGCGCTCCCCGCGGGTGCCCCGACCGACGGGAGTCCTGGGTGGCTCGTGGTGCTCATGCCGGCCATCCGACGACGGACAGTGGGCGGCCGGCGGTGATCTGCGTGAGCGCGTCGGCGGTGTAGCCGACGATCGGCTCCGGAAGGTCGTCCAGCGGCCAGAAGCGGAGGGCGGTGCACTTGTCCGGTTCGCGGTTGGTGATCTTGCCGAGGTACGCGCGAGGGGCGAAGAACAGCTGGAGGCGTCCGGCACCGTCGTCGGCGTCGAGGTGGTGGAGGGTGTGCACCAGGTCGAGGTCCTCCTCCCGGATGGTGATGCCGAGTTCCTCGTCGGCCTCGCGGGCCATGCCGGCCAGGACAGACTCTCCCGCTTCGAGGTGGCCGGCCGGGGCGTGCCAGTGCTGGTTGGCGAAGGTGGTGTTGGCGCGCTGTCCGAGCAGCACCCGGCCGTTCTCGATCAGGACCAGGTGGACTCCCACAACCAGCGTGTGCGGCACGGGACGTCTCCTTCCCAGGGTGTGAGGGAACCGGCGCGGGGAGCGCGTCCGGTTCAGGGCATGGCGAAGCTGCGATCAAACTGGTGATCGTTCGTCGTACGTGAGTGCGTGGGCGGCTGTCCCACCGTAGGCGGCCCGGCGGGGCCGTGTCGGCGTGTCGCGGCAGAAGCCACACGATCCGGTGAACAGCCCCAACTCGTAATACGGGTAGGGCGGTTACGGGTCGAACAGGGCAGTGTGCCACGGGGGACTGACAAGCGCGCCATGCTCGGCGGGAGGCGGGCGTTCACACGTCCGCCGGGGCGGCGACCCGGCTCGGGAGGCGCTCGGTGTCGCAGGCGCTTCCGAGGAGTTGTCGCGGAGACGGCCCCGGGTGAAGGTGTACACCGGTGATGCTGGCGGCCTGGACAACGACGTTCACCTTCGACCCTCGGACGGCGTTGCGCACATCGCTTTTGCCCACTACGCCACCACAGCGGCGGGAAGCGCCTCGCCGACGGCGGCGCGCGGCCCGGGCAGCGCCGGGCACTGGGTTTGCAGCCTGGCGGCCAGGCGGACGGCCGCGTCCGCCAGGCTCCAGTGGGAGAACCCCTGCGGGTAGTTCCCGAGCTGCCGCCGGGCGAGGGGGTCGTACTCCTCGGCGAGGAGCCCGAGATCGCTGCGCAGGCCAAGCAGCCGGTCGAACAGCTCGCGGGCTTCGGCGAGCCGGCCGATGGCGGCAAGGCTCTCGGCCAGCCAGAACGTGCAGGCCAGGAAGGCGCCCTCGTGGCCGGCGAGCCCGTCCACGTTGCCGCCGGTCTCCCCGTGGGTGGCGTAGCGCAGCACCAGCCCGTGCTCGGTGAGTTCGCGCTGGACAGCTTCGACGGTGCGGATGACGCGCTTGTCGTCCGGCGGCAGGAAGCCGACCAGGGGCAGGAGCAGCAGTGAGGCATCGAGGGCACGGCTGCCGTAGGACTGGGTGAACGTGCCGGTCTCGGGGTTGAAGCCGCGCGTGCAGACGTCGGTGTGGATTTCCTCGCGCAGGCGGGCGAGCCGGGCGAGGACGGCAGGGGCCGTGGTGGTTCGGCGTTCCAGCAGCCGCAAGGTCCGGTCCACAGCCACCCAGCACATGACCTTGGAGTGGGTGAAGTGCCGGGCCGGCCCGCGGATTTCCCAGATTCCCTCGTCGGGCTCGTGCCAGCGCTGCTCCAGCTGTTCGGCGAGCGCCAGGAGCAGAGCGTCGCACTGCGGGGACGGGGGGAGGCCGGCGTCCTCGGCGAGCAGCAGGGTGTCGGCGAGTTCGCCGTAGACGTCGAGCTGGAGCTGGTCGGCGGCGCCGTTGCCGATGCGCACGGGCCGGGAGCCGTCGTAGCCGGGCAGGTGGTCCAGGGTCTGTTCGTCGAGGTCGGCGTCGCCGTTGACGCGGTAGATCGGCTGGAGGCGCTCGGGGTTGACGGTGTCGACCAGCCAGGTGCGCCACTGGCGGGCATCGTCGAGGAAGCCGAGTCGCAGCAGCGCGGCGATGGTCAGCGCGCTGTCGCGCAGCCAGACGTAGCGGTAGTCCCAGTTCCGTTCGCCGCCGAGCTGCTCGGGCAGGGAGGTGGTGGGCGCGGCGACGACACCGCCGCCCGGGTGGCAGAGCGCCTTGAGAGTAAGGGCGGAGCGCACCACCGCCTCGCGGTCCGGGCCGCGGTAGGTGCAGCTGGCTGCCCACTGCTCCCAGAACTCCGCGGTCGCGTCGAGCTCGGAGAAGGCGTCCGGCGGGACGGGCGCCGGACGGTGAGAGGGAGCCCAGGCGAGGGTGAGCACGACGATCTGGCCGGCGCGGACGGTGAAGTCGGCCCGGCACACGCCCCGCCCGTTGGCGGTGTGCTGGGGGCCGTCGAGCCAGTACGAGTCCGGGTGGGCGACCACCCACAGCCGATGGACTCCACGGGCGACCCGCTCGACGCGCGGCCGGGTGGCGCCGTAGCCGGGACGAGGGCGGAAGACGCTGGCGACGCGGACCTCGCCGCTGATGCCTTCGACAATCCGGATGATCCTCGGCTCCGCGTGGTCGCTGACCGTTGGCGCCGGCATGAAGTCTGTGACCGCGACGGTACCGGCGAGGGTGTCCCACTCCTGGCGGAGGACCAGGGAGTTGCCCACGTAGTGGCGGCGGTCGGCCGCCGGGGGCGGCGCGCCGTCGTAGACTGCCGGGCCGACCCGCCACAGGCCATGGTCGGCGGTGCCGAGCAGCGAGGCGAACACCGCCGGCGAGTCGAAGCCGGGCAGGCAGGCCCAGTTGATGGAGCCGTCCGGGCGGACCAGGGCGGCGGCGACGGTGTTACCGAGGAGCGCGTGGTCCTCGATCCGGGCAGGGGCGGTGACGGTGTGCATGGGGTCCTGACGTGGGCGGGTGGGTGGGTGGTCAGCGGTGAGCGGAGGCGCGGGCTGCGAGCGTGGCGAGGGCGGCGGCGACGGTGTCGGCGAGCGTGTCGGCCACCGGCAACCACGGCATGAGGTTCGCGAGCAGCACACGGTTGGCGCGCTGGACGGGGTCGGCCGGGTCGCAGCCGACGACCACCGTCCCGCCGTACGGGGAGAACAGGCCAGCCTCGTAGCAGTCGTGCACGCGCACGTGGCCGATCGGGTTCCAGAACAGGACGACGTCGGTGCGCCGGATGTTGCGGTCCTGCCAGCCGAACGGCAGCCACGCAAGGTAGGGGTTGGTGGCCGGGTTGCGCGATGGCCGGGGGTTGAGCACCGTGCCGTCGAAGCCCGCGATCGCGAACAGGTCGACCGCTTCGCTCTGCCAGTCCGGGCAGTCAACGGTTGCCCCGGCGAGGAACACCGCTGGGCGGCCGTCCGGGGCGTACGGCTCCGGCGCCTCGAGGTACCGCAGCTGCGTGTTCACGACGTACCCGGGTCGCTGGCGGAGGCCTGCGCGGGGCGGCCCAGCAGGAGCATGGTGACGGCGTGGGTGCGGTTGGCTGCGCCCAGGTGCGACACGGCCTGTCTGATCAGCCGGCCGACCTGGGCTTCGTCGAGCCCCAGGGTGCGGCCGGCGGAGCGCGCGTCGTGGGTGGCGAGGAGGGTGAGCACGCGGTGTTCGGCCGGATCGAGGGCCGGGAGCTCGGCGGATATGGCCGCGCGCAGCGGCCCGGCGTCGATCAGCTTGGCGGCGATGAGATGGGCGATGGTTCGAGTGCGGTCGCTGAAACCCATGCGCCGGTTGAGGTTCCAGGCCGCGCTCGCGGTGGTCGCGGGGCGGCGGCCGAGGGCGGTGGCGGCCGAATCAGTGCTGTGGCCGAGCGCGAGCAGGTGCGCCAGCTGGCGCTCGGCGTCGGTGAGGTGCTCCGCCGGTGCGGCGGGTGCCAAGGAGCCGCCGGTGCTGACCAGCGTCGTGCGGGCACCGCTGGTGACGGCGTCGTTGGGCGACGAGGCGGTAGTGACGGCCAGGCAGCGGCCGATCGGCTGATCGAGCAGGTCGGCGGCGACCCGGTAGGGGTTGGTGCCGTTCGCGGTGTGCTCGGTGGAGCAGACAGCGGCGGACCACAGGTGCGCGACGCGCAGGTTGGCTAACTGCCGGGTCAGGTCCCCACCGAGGGAGGGGGCGATCAGGGCGCACGGCATCGCGATCGAGCGGGCGCGCAGCAGCAGCCGCAGCAGTGGCGCCGGGGGGGTGAGCTGCCCCGGGGCGCCGCTGACCAGCAGGGCGGGGTCACTGCCGGACAGTGCGGTTCGGGGCAGGTCGGTGAGCGAGGTGAGGTCGACGAGGACGGCGGCGCGGTTGCGCAGGTGCCCGTCGAGGTCTCGGCTAGCGACGGTGCCAGCTGCGCGGTGGTCGGGTGGGGTGTTCATCGGCTCTCTGTGGTCGAAAGGGGTGCGGCCCTGGCCCGGACGGCCGCCATGGGTGTGAGCAGCGTGGTGCGCGTTGTCACCCGGCCGGAGGGCACCGGGGCTCGGCGGCGGCGTTCTTCGGTGGGGTGCGGCGGTTGACCAGCCGGTCGACGGCGGCCAGCGTGGAGAACGAGACGGCGGTGAAGATCCCGAGGTACACGGGTTGGCCGGACTGGGTGCGGTGCTCCAGGAGGTAGAGCGTGGCGCCGCCGACGAGGACGCCGAGCAGGAAACACACCGTGGCCAGCGCTGCGGCGCGGGCGGCGGAACGGCGGATGCTCACCGCGCCGCTCCGCTGCCGACGGCCGAGGCGAGCGGTTCGGCGGGCCACGATGGGTCGATGTCGCTGAGCCGGACGAGGCCGGCGAGGACCCCGACGACGCCGGCCTGCGGCTGGCTGTCGACGCCGAGGTAGGTGAACAGGGTCTTGATGTAGCTGCGCATCGTCGCCGGGGAGATACCGAAGTCGGCGGTCAGCTCCGGGGTGGTTCGCCCACCGGACCAGCCGCGCAGGATCTGGGCCAGCCGCGGTGGGAGCTGAGGCTTGACGCTCAGAGCGCCGGTGGGGCGGACCGGCTCGGTGACGATCCGGTGCGCGGCGGCCCAGGCGGCGAGGTGCGGCACGGTGCGGGTGCCGGTCTTGGCGAACAGCGCCTGGATCGCCTCGCGGGCGGCTTCCGTGTCCTTGCTCGACCCGGGGGCAGCGGCGATCTGCGAGGCGCTGTTGCCCTGGGCGACGAGGGTGATCAGCTGGCGTTCCGCTTCGGAGAGTTCGGGCAGTGGGCCGGCGGTCACGGCGTCCTCCTACGTGGTGGTTCGGGCGGGTCACAGCTGGTGGGGGATCGGTGCGTTGGGCGCGGCGAGATGGAACAGCAGCCGGGGACCGAGCCAGGTGGCCTCGTTGGTGCCGATGACCAGGACGAGGTCGCCGGGGGCGGCCATGTCGGCGATCTGCTGCTCGACGCCAGGCTCGCTCGGGCCGGAGCGGATGCGGTGGACCGTGCCCGCCCCGAGGCGCTGGAGGGCGGCCTGCTCGATGGCGTCCAGCGGGTCCTCGACGGCGTGCATGGTGGTCAGCTGGGTGCTGACCGGCAGCAGCACGGCCAGGTCGGCTTCGCCGAGCGCGGTGCCGAGGTCGTCGGCGTGCGCGCGGGTGCGGGCGATTCCGTCCGGTTCCAGGACGGCGATGACCGAGCCCTCGGTCAGCATGCGGGCGGCCATGAGGTCCTCGGTGACCTCGCGGGGGTGGCGGGCGCGGGAGTCGACCACGGTGATCTTGGCTTGGGTGCCGAGCGTGGCCAGCGAGCGTTCGGCCCCGGGAAAGGCATGGATGCGCTCGGCGACGGCTTGGGGGTCCTCGCCGAGGACCAGGGCGGTGGCGATGGCGGCGCAGGCGGCCAGAGCGTGGTGACGGCCGGCGATCGGCAGAGCGAAGGCGTGCTGGCTGCCTTGGTAGCGGATGGTGACGTGGTGCTCCTCGCCGGTCCAGCGGGGCACCATGATCCATACGTCGTCGGTGCGTTCGAGGCCGACGGTGACCACCCGCAGGCTGGGCCGACCGGGCCGAGCGGGCCGGTCGGTCAGGCGCTCGCGCAGGACCTTCGCGCTGCTGTCCCAGGTCGGCAGGACGACGACGTCGGCGAGGCGGGCCAGGTGCTCGGCGGCGTTCAGGCCCTCGATGTTGTCCTCGTAGTGGGGACTGTTCGCGCCGGTGGTGAGGATCAGCGCGGCGGCCAGCCGCGGCTGGCTGTTCAGGTAGTGCGGTGCGGGGCGGTGCTGCCACGCGCCGGGCGGGGCCGCCTCGTGGGTGGCAGTGTCGGGCGCGAGGTCGACCACAAGTCGGCCTTCCCCGGCATGCCCGGCGTGGCCCTTGCGGGCCGGGGCGGTCAGAATCCAGCCCGTCTTGCCGTCGTCCAGCACCGCAGCCAGGGCGGCTGCCGCGGTCGTGGTGCTGTGGCTGCCGCCGACCGCCACCGCCGAAGTCCCGGTCTGCGCGGCGATGGCTGCGAGCGCGACGGCCTGCCCGAGCACCGGCAGCCGCAGCACCTGCGCGCGGTCCAGCTCGGGATGCGGCCCGACGACGGCGCCCGACCACACCACCGCGGTGCGATCGGCTTGGACGTGGTCCTTCGCGAAGCCGGCCTCGACCTTTACCCCGGCCGCTCTCAGAGCGGCAACTGCGGGGCTGTCCTGGTGTTCGGGCGGGACGCTGCCGGTGACCTCGGCGCCGTTCCCGGCCAGCCACAGGGCCAGGCCCTGCATGCCGGGCGCCGCGACGTCAACCAGGTGTGGGGCCGACAGCAGCTCGGGCACGGCCGCGGCCGGACCGGTGGCGGAGCAGATGATGGTGTCCATATTGGCCTCCAACGGGGAAGCGGGAAGTGGGGGTTGGTCCGGGCCGGCGGCGGGGAGGGGGATCGACCCGCCGCCGGCCCGGGGTTCATGCCTGGGCGAATCCGCGTTCCAGCTCGGCGTCGGTGACGCGGGCGGCGTGGTGCTCCAGGTCCAGGTGCGCGACGCTGGCCAGATGCGTGACGACCCGCTCGCCCAGCAGCTCCGCGGCGAGCGTGCTGCTCTCGAAGGCGGCGAGCGCCTCCGCCAGAGAGCGCGGTACGGGCCGTGGGTGGTGGTCCTGGTAGGCGTCGCCGGTGCTCACTGGCGGAGGCTTGAGTCCGGCCGCGATGCCGTGCCGAATGCCGGCGAGGACGGCCGCCACCGCGAGCACCGGGTTGGCGTCGGCGCCGGGTAGGCGCACCTCCAGCCGCAGGCTGTTGTCGTGGCCGACGACCCGCACCGCGCAGGAGCGGTTGTCGCGACCCCAGGTGAAGCGGTCCGGTGCGAACGAGTGCTCCCGCAGGCGCTTGTAGCTGTTCACGTACGGCGCCCACAGCGGCGCGGTGACGGGAAGCACGGTCAGCAGCCCCGCGACCGCCTGCTCGCCCAGCTCTGACAGTTCCTTCCCCGCGCCCGCGCCGGCGCCGGTGCCCAACACAGGGCCTCGGTCGGAGTGCAAGGAGACGTGCAAGTGCATGCCGCTGCCGACCCCGCCCGGCAGCGCCGCCATGAACGACGCCGCCATGCCCCGCTCGTCCGCCACGGCCTTGGCGGCGTGCTTGAACAGCACGTGCTGCTCGCACATGGCTAGGGGTGCCCCGTACGGGAAGGTGACTTCGGTCTGACCCGGAGCCCCTTCCAACTTGACCGCCTCGACGGGGAGTCCGGCTTCGGCGAGGACCTGCCGAAGGCGCCTTCCGAACTCGGCGACCGCCCCCGGCTGGTCGAGTGCGTAGTCGCGGTTGTCCCACGTGGCGGGGCGAAGCCCCCGCCAGCCGGCCGCCGCCGCGTCTCGGGTGGTGCCCTCGTAGACGACGAACTCCGTCTCGACTCCGAGAGCGGCGGTCAGGCCTAGACCGGCGAGCTGGTTGCGCTGCTCGTTCAGCGCGGTGACCGGGCCCAGCGGGTGCGGCCACCCTTCGCTGGTCGGATCGGCGAACACCACCGCCGTACCTGGTAGCCAAGGCAGCACCCGCGCCCTCTGAAGGTCGGGCAGCAGCGCGACGTCCCCAAACCCCGTCTGCCAGGAGAACGCGCCGGTCTGCGGGGCGGCCATCCCCAGGTCGGTGCCGATCACGTATCCGCACATCTCTGGGGAGATCCGGCCCGACCGCAGCCGCTCCACCAGCGTCCTCGCCTCGTACGCCTTGCCCTTGAGCCTGCCCTGCACGTCAACGGTCGCGAGCAGCACAGTGTCGAGACCGAAGGCGTCCACCAGCTGGTGCAGCGGCCCGACCGGCGAAGTGACGTCGGCTGTCGTACGGGCCGTACGGGAACGGACGGCGCGCATGGTTGCCCTCATACGATCTGCGCCTCGACCCGGGCCAGGTAGGGGTCCTCGACGACCGGGACGCTGAACTTCGCGCCGGCCATGCGGTACCAGCCCGCCGCCAGGACGAGGACGACCAGCAGGGTGACGGGGGCGTAGTTGAACGTCTCGACGGTCACCGGGAAGCGCTGCGGCAGGCACACGAGCACCGTCAGTACCACCACCCACGCCACGGCGGCGATCCCGACCGGACGGCTCCAGCGCCCCAGATTCCAAGGCCCCGGGACGAACCGGTCCCCCTGTCGCAACCGCAGGAACACCGGGATGATGTACGACGGTGTCATGCCGATGACGTTCACGGCGGTCACCGCCCCGTAGGCGACCGGCGACCACAGCGAGGGCACCGCCAGGACGAACGCCACCGAGACGGCCAGCCACACCGCTGCCACCGGCACCCCGCCCGGCGACACTCGGCGCCAAGTCGCCGAGCCGGGCAGTGCGCCGTCCCGCGAGAAGGCGTAGATCATCCTGCTCGCCGCGGTGGTCTCGGCCGAGCCGCAGAACAACTGGGCGCCGATCACGACCACCAACAACAGCTTCGCCCCGCCCGTCCCGACCGCGTCCAGGAAAATCTGCGCGGGCGGCACCGCCGCGCCCGCAGTGGCGGAGTAGTCCTGCACCGCAAACAATAGGCCGCCCAGCAGCACGAACCCGGCCAGCAGCGAGACCCAGATCGACCGGACGATGCCACGCGGCGCGGCCAGGCTCGCGCCCTTCGTCTCCTCCGACATGTGGGCGGAAGCGTCGTACCCGCAGAACGTGTAGCCGGCCAGCAGGAGGCCAACCGCGCTCACGTAGACCGGGTTCGACCAGCCGGTTTCGTTGACGAAGTGACCGAAGACGAAGGCCGCGCTCTGGTGATGGGAGGGGACGATGGCGAGGACGCCGACGATCACCGCCACACCCAGCAGGTGCCACCACACTGAGATGCCATTGAGCAGGCTCACTACGTTGACGGCGAAGACGTTCAGCAGGGCGTGGAGCACCAGAACGCCCGCGAAGATCGCCAGGATCAGGCCCGGTGTCGGCTCGACACCCCATTGCAGCCCGGCGAACGCCGCGATGAACGAGGCGGCGCCGTAGTCGATGCCGGCGATCCCGCCCAGCAGACCCAGCAGGTTCAGCCAGCCCGTTGCCCATCCCCAGCGCGGGCCGCCGAGGCGCTGGGCCATGTAGTAGAGGCCGCCGGACGTGGGGTAGGCGCTGGTGACTTCGGCCAGGGCCATGCCGACGAGGAGCACGGCCAGGCCGACGCCGACCCAGCCCCACATCATCACGGCCGGACCGCCGGTGACCAACCCGAATCCGAACAACGTCATGCAGCCGCTGAGCACTGAGATGACCGAGAAGCTGACGGCGAAGTTGCCGAAGGGGCCCATCCGGCGGACCAGTTCGGGCTCGTAGCCCAACGACCGCAGATGGTCGTCGTCCCCGCGGGTGGGAGCGGAGCGGTGGGACCGTTGCACTGTGAGACCTCCGTAGGAAGATGCGGCATGCGGGTGCCCGAGCGGGCGGCCAGGCGGAGAGGCGTCAGCGGGAGGCGGCGAACGACTGGGCCATGGCCTGGCGGAGCAGTTCGTTCGGCCGGTCCGTCAGGCTCACCCAGGGTTGAGAGGACACGAACGGGGTTAGGGCCGCGAACACCTCGGCGGCCTGCTGGCGTTGGCGGGTCGCCCAGAGCGCGTGAGCGAGGTGGTTCTCATCCACGACCGGCCACCGGCCCTTCTTGCCGGGCGCGGCCTGCCAGTGCTCATAGGCACGAAGCACCGTGGCGCGGACCGTTTCCTCATCCGTCCACTGGAGTTGGACCGCCTCCTTGCGCTCCGCCCGGTGGTAGCGCTCGACGTACAAGTGCAGCGGGAGGGCGTGAAGCGGTGAGCCGGTGGGCGCGCCGGGCAGATAGGTCGCCAGGAAGCTGGTCGCCGCGCCGCCTTCGCCGCGGGCGAGCCAGAAGCGGAGCATGCGGTGGAACGCCTCCCTGTTCCACGGGTCCGTTCGACGGGCCTGGTCGAGCAGACCCCACGGGCCGGGCGGGAGCATCTGGTCGGGGGCCCCAACCCGATGCTCAGGACGGGTCTGGGCGAGGTCCAGCTGCGCGAGGGCGAGAAGGCTGATCCACGGCACGGGGTCGGCGGCGAGAGTGGAAGCCGCTCGCCAGCACCATTGCCGGGCCGAGTGTTCGAGAGCGGCCAGCTCCCGCGGGTCGGCCCGCTGCTGCCGGACCATGAGGACCAACTCGACAGCGGTACGGGCCTGAAGCGTGACCAGGCCGAAGCCGTTCGGCTCCTCGGCCGTCCAATGCTCAAGGATGTCTGTGCGGGCCGAGACCGCGCCGAGCGCCTGAGTGCGAGAAGTCCACAAAGCTGGGTCGCCCCAGGTCCGGGCAAGCAGCGTCCGGGCCGACATCCACCGCCCGAGTTGAAGCTCCTCCACCGCTCCCCGGAGATCACCATCGTGTCCCGCCGGGTGCTGGACAAGCTGTCCCGACTGAGGGACGGATGCGGTGTCCATTGGCGGTCCTTCCTAGAGGGGGATGCGGGCAGCGCGCAGAGCGAGGGCGAAAGGCCAAATGGGGTGAAAGCGCGGCGTCGAAGCGAGAACTGGCCAGTCAGGAATGCCAACTTTCTTCGGCGGGTCATACAGAAGCAGCACGAACTGGCGGTGAACACGGCAAACTTGATGCGTAGTTGAGGCGCAGGTGATGCAAAGGGCGCTCTGGCCTGCATCTCTTCGGGCGTCAGGAAACTTGGGATGTTTGCCTATGGCTGTACGGAAGCGGTCAGCGCTCGCAGCGCGGCGGGCGGCGGCGGGCTACACGCAGGAGAGCTTCGCTGCTGCGATGTGCCTGGACCGCACCACCGTGGGCCGGTGGGAGCTAGGTAAGAGCGAGCCGCAGACCTGGCAGCGGCCGAAGTTGACGGAGGTGCTCGGTGTAACCCCTGGTCAACTGGACGAGATCCTGAGGCAGACCCAGGAGCAGGCGGAGAGGTCTGCTGGTTCTGCAACGGATGATCCGGTCGGGAAGCTGGCGCCGCGTCCCTCGGCGCCCACTGAGGCGACCGGTGTGCGGCTCGACATCGGGGCTCCCCAGATCAGCGACTGGGCCGCCGTCTACGCGACGCCACCTGCCGATCTGCAGGAACGGAGGCTGTGGGTCACCGACGAGGAAGTGGGTGTCGCCGCAGGCATGCTCGCGATGTTCCGCCAACTCGATCACACTCACGGTGCCCGGTCGTTCGCGCCCCAGGTCAGGTCCTACATCGCCGGTGAACTCGACTCACTGCTCGCCCGTCCCGCAGCCGACGAGCGGGTCGCGCGCCATCGCGCCCGGGTTACCGTCGGCTTCCTCGAACTCGCCGGCTACCAGGCCGTCGACACAGGGAGCCCGGCGCAGGCGCAGGCGTACTACCAGCGGGCACTGGCATTGACCACAGCCACGAACGACCAGGCGTACGGCGCCTACCTGGTGGCCGTGAACCTGGGCCACCTCGCCTTGCACTGTGACGAGCCACAGACAGCTCTGCGGTGGGCGTCCTCGGCTCACGCTGCGGCAGGCACTGCAACGAGCCCCGCGACCAGGTCGGCCATCACCGCAGTGGTCGCGCGCGCGAACGCCCGACTGGGCCGGGAGAGCGAGGCTACCAAGCTGATCCTGCAAGCCGAGGAGCTGCTCGGCACGGCGAATCCGCAGGAAGAACCCGACTGGATCCGCTACTTCACGCCCGCCTACCTGGCGGACGAGGTGGCGCACTGCTGGCACGACCTCGGCCGCGCCCCGGCCGCAAGGACCCAGCTGGCGGAGGCGCTCGACGGCGTCGGCCGGGACAAGGTCCGCCGCCTCGCCATCGACGCCGCGCTTCTCGCCTCCACCTGGCTCCGCACCGGTGACCTCGATCAGGCGTGCGCGACCGGCCTGGACGCCGTGGCGTACGCGGCCAGGACAGGCTCGGGACGGTGCGTGGAGCGCGTGGCCGGCGTCCTCGCCGAACTCGACGCCCACGCCGGTTACGCCCCTGTCCAGGATCTCCGCGAGTACACCCGGGCAGTCCTGCCGGAGGCACACCGGCTCGCGCTCACGATGGCCCGCGGTGCATGATCCGCCGGTAGAACGCGATCTCCGCCTGGAGGGACTGCTCGCGTGACACAGGGTCCGAGAGGTAGTGGTCGCCGCCTTCGAGGAGGAGGCGCTGGTGTGCGCTGCTGGACCCGGCGAGCTGGTCGGCGAGCCGCATGGCGTCCTCGGCGGAGGTGATGGTGTCGGCCGATCCGTGGATCAGCAGGACAGGGATCTTCACGCGCTCGGGCCGTACCGCACCGGCGGGCCCCGCCAGGACGGCGGCGTGCGGGCGCTGGAACGGGGGCACCGACCGCTCCCACCGAGCGGGGTCGATGATGGCGGACGTCGCTGTCGCCCCGGAGAAAGGTCCAGGCCGGCAGGCCGCCTGGAGCGCGGTGTAGCCGCCGGCGCTGGCGCCGCTGATGAACACCGCATCGGCCGTCGCCACCCCGGCCTTGACGAGGTGCTCGGCGACGGTCGCGCAGTCCTCGACGTCGTAGTCACCCCAGTGGCCGTGCAGGGACTGCCGGAACGCGCGGCCCTGGCCTGTGCTGCCCCGGTACAGGACCTCGGCGACCGAGAACCCGTGGCTGACGAAGAACTGGGTGGTCCAGTCGAGACGCAGCGGGACGTCGTCGGTCGGCCCGGGATGGGCTCGGACGAGCAGTGGTCCCGGCTGCCGGTCGTGGGAGCGGTGTAGCAGATACCGCAGCGCGCCGTGCTCGGAAGTCACTGTCTCCACGGATGGCGGCAGCACGGCCCAGGGTGCGGGCTGGTGGCCTTCCCCGCCGACCGGGCGGGCGCCGCCGGGCGCGGAGGTGAGGTCGGCGGCCCAGACGGACGGCGGCCGGCTCGGGGTCGACCCGATCACGGCCGCGGTTTCACCGGAGATGGCCACGTAGGGCTTGATGGACGTGAGGTTCGAGGCGAGCCGACGCCTTACCGTGCCGTCGACCAGCAGCAGCTCGCTGCGGATGCCGTCGCTCGTGGTCAGGACGATTCCGCCGGACGAGGTGAAGCCGTACGACTGGTAGCCGCCCTCCCACGGCGCTGGCGCGCAGTCCGCGTCGACCTGCGCGATGGCCTCGACGACACCGTCGCGGAAGCGGTGAAGATTCAACCAGCCCGTGCGGTCGGACATGAAGTAGAGCGAGCCGCCCGGACCCCACAACGGCTGCACCACCGACTCGGTGGGGCTGCCCGCCACCACGGTGGCCAGACTCGACCGGCCTGGCCGGGCATCGGCCAGCAGGAGCCGGGAGCCGTCCCATGGCATTTCGTCGCGATTCCACTCCAGGTAGGCGAGGACACCTCCTTCGAGTCGCGGCGCGGCCAGGAATCCGGACGACCGGACCAGCACGCGGACATCCCCGGACCGGGAGACGGAGACGATCTCGTCGGCGGCCTCTCCGCCGCGGACCGCCAGAAGGAGGCTATCGGCGGCGAGGGCGAGCTCCCCGAACTGGACATCCCTTCCGCCGACAGCGACTCGTACCGGGGGCCCGTCCGCGCCGAGACCGAAGACGGATCGACCGTCGTCGCCGACGAACCACACCGTGTCCGGGCCGACCACGAAGGTGCCGCCGCCGTAGGCGTGGAGCTGACCGCCGACCGAGACCTGCGGTGAGGTTACGGCGCGGCCCGGTCCGGTGGAGCTCGACCGCATGATCCGGCGCACGCCGCCGTGGTTCGGATCGGACTGCAACCACCAGAGAGAGCCTTGCGCGAACCGGAGCTCATCGAACGCCACGAGTTTCTGAGCCACCCACGCGGGCGAAAGCCCGATGCTGCCCTTGATGGTCATGCGGTCCTCCCGGCCGTCGCTGCCCGCCCCGCCGTAGGCTATCCGCCCGCCGGATGGCACGACCCACATGCGCAAGCCACTGCAGCCCCGGGCGAATCCCGGGGCTGATCTTCGGCGGTTGAGCGCACTCTGCGGGCAGGATTTCGGCCAGGTCAGGCGGTCTGAGCCTTCGGTGCGTAGCGCAGGACGACGACATCCCCGAGGGTCTGGACGCCGAGCAACATCATCCGGTGGGTGCTGCCGCCGGGGTAGTCGGCGGGGTGGAGGAAGCGCGGTGCGGCAGCGTCACCGACGAGCAGCGGGGCGATGGCGAGGTGGATCTCGTCCACCAGCCCCTGGGAGAGGAACTGGGTGTGGATCTGCCCGCCGCCCTCGACCATGAGGCGTTCGACGCCGCGGGCGGCGAGATCGTCGAGGAGCGCACTGAAGTCGACGGTGGGGCCGGTGCTGACGACGTCGGCCAGGCCGTCGAGCGTTTCGCGCAGCTTCGGCGCGGAGGCGTCGGTGGTGTAGACGACTTTCTTGTCGCCGAAGTGCCAGAACTTCAGGTCGCGGCTCAGGTCCCCACTGGCGGAGATGGTGACCTTGAGCGGGTACTCGGGCTTGCCGGCGGTTACCCGATCGGCGCGGCGCTTCTCACTGTTCACGAGCAGGCGGGGGTTGTCGCGGCGGAGGGTGTTGCCGCCGATGAGGATGGCGTCGGAGGCAGCGCGGACCTGGTCGACTCGATCGAAGTCCTCGGTGTTCGACAGCAGGAGACGCTCGGGCGAGGTGTCGTCGATGTGGCCGTCGACGGAGGTGGCAACACTCAGAAGGACGAAGGGGCGGGAGGGCATCGGCGGTCCGTTCTCTCAGCGAGCGGGAGCGGTCAGTGTTGATCACACTTCATGGAGCAGGTGGTTGTCGAGTGCCTGCCGGAACCGGGCCACCTCGGGTACGTGCCCCCACTTTCGCATCCGCCCGTCGAGGCTGGCCAGTTCGCTGAAGATCCGGGAGGACCCGGTGCTCGCGGCGATCGACAACGCCGCGTGCGCGGTTGTGGCTGCTTGCTCCGGGCCTTGTGCGGCCAGCTGAGAGATGGTCAAGCGGGCAAGATAGACGCCGCGGTCTCGGCGGTAGTTGGCCGGCAGGGAACGGATCGCCCGTTCGAACCCGAGCACTGCCTCGTGATGGCGGCCGAGCAGCGACAACGAGCGTGCGCGCTGAGCCTCGATGTACGCCGCGTCCAGCCATCGACCTCGGCCGTCGGGAGCCTCGGGCGGCCGTGCGAGCAGGGCCAGCGCCTGGTCGAAGGTGCGTTGGGAGGTCAACTCGTCGCCGAGAAGCGCGTGGCCGTGGGCGCCGTAGACCGCTCCCATGGCACTCAAGCGGCTCCCGGGCCGTGCCAGACGTTGCGCGTAGGCCGCGAGGTCGATGGCTTCGATCGAATCCAGCATGTCACCGGCGAGTTGGGCCTTCCTGGCCGTGATGTAGGCGGCAAGGTCCCGGTCTCCGCAGGCGTTCGCCCAGTCGACGGCACGGTCCGCCCAGTACTGGGCGGCGCGGTGGTCGCCGCTGTCCTGATACAGCCAGCTGCAGAACTCGGCGTATTCGGCCTGTACTTGAAGCAGACTCTGCCGGTCCTGGCCCGAAGCCTCACGGCGAAGATGCTGGATGAGGCGCACGTGCTCCTGAGCCGTCGTGACGACTTCGCGGGGTCCGAGCATGTTGTCGCACTCGACCAGAGACCTGCGGAGCGACCTCATGCTCTCGACCGGGTGGACGTCCGTGGACAGGACGGGCGGGAGTGCCTGGACCTCGGGCACCGCGAGACCGGACAAGAGCGTGACGCCAGCGGCGGCGGTGACGCCGCGAAGAAGGGCCCGACGCGGCATGCTCACGAAGATGATCCTCCCATCCGAGGTACGGCAGCCGACCCGGATGCTGCCGTCCATGAGCGCCATGGTCGCGGCACCAACTGCCGTAGTGGTCACACCACCTTCAAGGTCGGGCTTGTCCGGAGCCTGCCGCTGGACCCACTGTCTGCCGTCGTCAGGCAGCGATGCTTCTCGCGCGGTCGCCGGCCCATCGGCCTGGGCGGCTGGCTCGGGAGGACCCAGGAGCACGGCGAGGTCATTGTGACTGGTGCTCAGCAACGTAGAGAGCTTCGGTATCTGCCACGGGCGAGGGAGGCCAGTGCCGCGCTCCCACCTGCCTACCGTCGTCCGGTCGACTCCCATTGCAGCTGCCAGGGTCTCCTGGGTGTAACCCGCGCTCGCTCGCAACGCGATGAATCGCTCTCGTCGTGCACCCATCACCCACCCCCCAAGATCTACTGGAAGATCCGCCGACGCTCGAAGCTGCCAGGCCAGCCGCCGGTTTGCCTCACGAATGCATCATCGATGCATCAATTCTGCTCTGTTCAGAAGCCGTTCGCAGCGATTCCCTTGGTCTCGCCGGACAGACCGGCGGGCACCAGAGAGAAGGAAGGTCAACGGCATGGAGATCACCACGCCCGCTGTTCCTGAGGACGACGGGGGCGGCCTCGTGGTCGCCGCCCGCAGCATCCGCGCGGCGCGTTCGCGGGCCGACGTGCCGTCCGACAACACCGGTGGCCGTTCCGACCAGAACGACACCTGAGAGACCGCCCACGATGCATGAGACCGCCTCGTGGGCGGTGCGCCTGGGTGGGGACCAGTTCCTCACCCAGGCGCTCCACCGCTCCTACGCCGTGATCCCCGCAGGGGGTGCCGACACCGCTCCCCTGTTGTCCTGGGACGATCTGAACACCATCCTCGCCACCCACCGCATCGACGCGCCGCGGCTGCGGCTGTCGATGGACGGGCAGACCGTTCCCGTCGGCCGGTACTCGACTCCGGCGACCAACCGGCGTGGGGTGACCTGGAATCGGCTCCACCCCGCGCAGTTCCACGCTCAGCTCGCCGAGGGCGCCTCTCTCGTGGTGGACGCGATCGACGAGATCCACCCGCCGATCCGCACCACCGCCGAAGCGTTGGAGCGCTTCATTCGCACACCCGTGCAGACCAACCTCTACGCTTCCTGGACCGAGAAGGAGGGCTTCGGCCGGCACTGGGACGATCACGACGTAGTCGTGGTCCAGCAGTACGGAGCGAAGCGCTGGCGGCTATGGGAGCCGACCCGGCAAGCCCCGACCTTCCGCGACGTGGATTCCCCAGAGGAACCCGAGGGCGAGCCGGTCGCGGACGTCGTCCTCGAACCGGGCGACGTCTTGTACCTGCCGCGGGGCTGGTGGCACAGCGTCACTGCTGACCAGGGCAGCGAGTCGCTGCACCTCACCTTCGGACTCGTCGCCCAGACCGGCGCCACGCTCCTGGGCTGGCTGGTGGACGAGCTGCACGAGAGCCCCGCCGTGCGGAAGGACGTGCCGCTCCACGCCGGAGCGGACGAGAAGGCCGCCTACCTGACCGATCTGAGGGCTGCGGTGCTCACCGCGCTGTCGGACCCTGACCTGATCGACAGCTGGGCCACGGCCTCTGGCACCACCCACTTCGGCCGACCGGCCCCGTCCTTGCCCTTCGTGGACACCCTCTCCGCGGAGCCGGAGATCAAGGTGCGGATTACCACCCCGCGCGCCGAACTCACCAGCGACCCCACCGCCCAGATTGTCACCCTGTCCGCAGCCGGAACCGCATGGGACTTCTCCGAGCGGGTCGAACCCGCCCTGCAAGCCTTGCTGACCGGAGACCCGATCAGCCTCGGGGAACTCGCCGAAGCTGCCGGCCTGGAGGCCAAGGACGTGGCCAGCGTCCTCACCGTCCTCGTCCAGGGCCAGGCCCTCGCCGTGGTCGGGGTCGGCCGGTGAGCCCGGACCTCGGCCTGGGGACCTACCGGGTGCGCGCCGCCGGCGAAGCGGCGCGCACCGCTCTCACGGCCGGCGCGAAGTGGGTCGACACCGCCCCCAACTACGGCCACGGCCGGGCACACCGCGACCTGGCCCCGGTGCTCGCCGACCACCCGACCGCCAAGGTGACGACGAAGACAGGCTTCTACCCGGACGGCCGCCACAGCATCGCTCCCATCGACGTCCGCACCCAGACCGAGGAATCGCTCGCAGTCCTTGGCCGTGCCGACATCGTCTTCGTCCACAACCCCGAACGGTCCAGCCACGACCGGCAGCAACTGCATCACAACCTCCGCGCCGCGTTCGCCGTGCTGGAGGAGTTCGCGAAGGCCGGCCGTATCGGGGGGTACGGCGTCGCCACCTGGGCCGGCTTCACCAACCAAGCGTTCACCGTCGCCGAACTGATCGCTCTGGCCGGCGAAGCATCCGGGTCGGCGAACCACCACCTCGCTGGCGTCCAGCTGCCGGTCAGCCTCGTCATGGCCGAGCCGATCACCCAGGCCCTCGACGGAGCCGGGCCGCTCGTTCAAGCGCGCGACGCCGGGATCATCACGTTCGCCTCCGCACCCCTGCACGGAGGCGAACTGCCGGACCTGATGACACCCGAACTGGTGAACCTCATCCAGCCCGGATCGACCCCGCACACCGCCGCGTTCCAGCTGATCGGTGGCTGCCCCGCTCTGGACGTCGTCCTCACCTCGACCAGCTCCCTCCAGCACTGGGAGGATGCCCGGGACGCTCTCGCCCAGCCGACCCCCGACGAACGACTCAGGACGGTGCTCGATGTCCTTTCAGCCGGATGACGACACCCGGCACAACCTGACGGCAGCGCATCAGAAGGCCGCCGGATTCCTCGGCCGGGTGTGCACCGGACCGCTGGTCTTCGGCACCTCCGGAACCACTGTCGGCCGCCGGGCCGGGGACGTCTGGCTCCGGGTCTCCAGGGGCAGCCGTCGCAGGGCGCCCCGGCCGACCGGCCAGGGCGCACTCGGCGCTGAACAGTTCCTCCCTGCCTCCGTCCCGCGCCCCCGGCTCCACGAGACCGTGGACTGGACCGCGGCCGGTTGGTTCTACCAGGCCGACGTGTTCGACCTGGTCGGGCCCGCGATCTCCTCGACCCCGGACCTCCGCGGTGACCCAGGCCTGGACGACAGCTGGTGGACCGGGCTGCGGAACGCGCTGGCGGCCATTGCGGAAGCACCGGGCACGAAGATCACGCTGCGCCAGGAGTGGGTCGAAGACGTCTTCCCGAAGTACCTCGGCATCCCAGCCCCGGCCGAAGTCGAGCGGACCACCGGGCACGGTGATCTCCAGTGGGCCAACCTGACGGCCCGGCCGCTCAAGATCCTCGACTGGGAGCGCTGGGGTCTCGTGCCGGTCGGCTACGACCCCGCCGTCCTGTGGGTCAGCAGCCTCCTCGTGCCCCCCGTCGCGGACCGCACCCGCACGGAATTCGCCGACATCCTCGACACCCCGGCCGGACGCGTCGGGCAGCTCATCGCAATTGCGGAGATGCTCCAGGCCGTTGACCGCGGGTACTACCCGGAACTCGCCCCTCTCCTCGCTGACCAGGCACGTGAGCTGACCGGTGTCACCCCACCGCAGGGCACCAACACCGGCCCCGTCCGGTAGACCATGGACCTCCGGCAGGAGCCCGTCGATCACGTCCTGGACCAGGCGGAGCAGCGCCTCGGCACGAAGCTGGACCGGACCAGCGTCGTACGCAAGCGCCGGACGGTCGGAGCCAGCACCGACCGCGGCACCTGGACCCGGGTCGAACGCCGCCCTTGGGCGCGGGCGCGGGAACAGGGCTGGGGCGGATACGAATCCGCAGCGTTGTTGCCCGGCGTAGCGATGCCACGCTGGTACGGGTCGACGACATGGCAGGACCCGGACGACCGGGCGATCTGGCACGTGGACGAGACCTCGGTGCTGCCCGAACTCCCGGTCGGGGCCGCAGTGGTGACCGTCGACCCGGAGCTTCCGGACGATTGGTGGCGCTCGCTGAACGCCTCACTGGCAGCGCTGGCCGTTCACCGAACGGCCCGGGTGGCGGCCCCGGACACCGAACGGATCACGCAGCAGCTGGTCGACAACACAATCAAGGCCGCCTTCCGCGGAGCGCACGACACTCGGGTGAAGCAGTGGTGTCCTGCTCACGCCGACCTGAACTGGGCGAATGTCACCGGTCCTGGTGAGTTCTGCATGTTCGACTGGGAGGACTGGGGAATGGCGCCACGCGGACTCGACTCGGCATCGCTGTACGCCGCCTCCCTCGCCGTACCCGCGCTCGCCGACCGAGTCCGCAGGGAGCGCCGGGCAGACCTTGAGAGCCGCGACGGGATGGTGATGCAGCTGTTCGTGCTGGCGAAGATCGCCGGACCACACGCCAGTCCGAACGACCCGCGAACGGGGCCGGCGCACCGGGAGGCCGCGCGGCTGATCCACGCTCTCCAAGGGGACTGAACGTCACCCTGGCTGCAAGGCGCCAACGTCGGCGAATAGGGAAGGAGAACGCATGGACCCCACCACGCGCCGTCCGGGCGGCCACGACGCCGAGGACATCGCGAGCGCGAAGGAGCGAGGCTGGAGCGATCTGGCACCCATCGACGACGCGTACCAGGCGGGCGAGATCACAACCACCGAATGGCACGCCGCCGTCCTGGGCGTCATCGAACCGGCCTACCTCAACGGCGACAACCCGCGGGCCCAGTCCGGCCACAGCGGTGACGAGGCCCGCTGGCGAGAAGCCCGCAGCCTGCTCGTCGACCTGCTCCCGCCCCACGGTGGGACGTTCCTCGACATCGGATGCGCCAACGGCCACCTGATGGAGAGCCTGACCGACTGGGCGGCCGAGGCCGGAATCATCATCGAGCCATACGGGGTGGAGATCTCCACCGCCCTCGCCGACCTCGCCCGTACCCGCTGCCCGCAGTGGGCGCGTCGAATCTGGACCGCCAACGCGATGGGCTGGAAGCCTCCATGCCGCTTCGACGCCGTTCGCACCGGTGTGGACTACGTGCCGGCGGATCTGCGTGGAACGTACGTAGCCCATCTGCTGGACCATGTCGTTGCCCCGGGCGGCCGATTGATCATCGGCGTCTACAACGAGGAACGAGACCAGTCCACGACGGTGGACCTGCTGCGGTCCTGCGGCTACACCCCGGCCGGTGCCACCACAAGAGACCACCGGCACCCCAAGATCCAGTACAAGGGTCTGTGGCTGGCCAACGCTTGAGTAAGCGCACCGCTGCCGGCGCCGGGGCACGCGCCCTCCAGCGCCCTGATTGGCAGCGTGCTCTTCTCGGCAGGCCGGTGCCGTCGGCGAATAGCCAGACACCGCGCGTAACGCTGGCACGGAGGCCAGAGCCTGGCCTATGTCGGTGTCGAACTCGCTGTCTTCGTGAATGCCAGTTGGGCCTATGGGCGTAACGTCATCGCGCCCTGGTGGCTCGTAGCAATAGGCGGGACGACCAGCATTCACCTCCCTCGGTAGACCCCGATCCGGGTCCCGCCGTCGCTAGCCGTGCGGTGAGACGCGGCTCCGCGCTGCGATCCGCGCGGGAGCCAGGTAACCCCCACCGGATACGTCTCGGGACGTTCCCAGAACGTCCCGAAACGTGGTTGGAAGGCACCCAGTAGACCCGCCAGAATCGGGCGAATTCTCCATTCTGGCGGCGCAAGGTGCTCGCAGCCTGAAGAACAGCGCCCACTTCTGGAACCGGCTCAATTCGCGCAGCTCTCTTCCTGGAACTTATTCCCCTGAAAGGCAGGTGCCCGTGAAGCACGAAGCCAGGCAGACATCCCTGAAGGTGATGGACAACCGGTACTCGCCCGGCATGCGCAAATGGAACCTCCGGTTCGGCATCACGTCCCGCTGCAATATCCGCTGCCAGTACTGCCTGCCGGAAGGGAAGCAGGGAGTCATCGTTCAGCCTTCGTTGGAGGAGGCGATCGAGGTCCTGCAGGCCGGCTACGACATCGGCTTCCGGCGGGTCCACTACACCGGTGGAGAGCCGACCGTGAGGCGCGACTTCGTGGATCTGTTGCGCGCCGGCAAGGAGATCGGCTACGACCAGCAGATCGTCACGACCAACGGCTACCGCCTGCACCACTTCATCGAGGAGGCGGTCGACGCCGGCCTGACCCGGGCGATCGTCAGCATCGACACCCTGGACGAGCAGCGCAATCTGCTGATCACCCGCCGCGGCTTTCACAGTGACACCCTGCGCAGCATCGAGCGTTCGGTCGAGCTGCTGCCGACCCTGACGAAGATCTCGTGCGTGACGATGCGCGACACCCTCCACGAGCTGCCCGCCTTCATCGACTACGCCCGTCAGCTGAACAACAGCGGAGGAGCGGGCCAGCTGGCGATCAAGCTGAACCAGTTCTTCCCCTCGAACCCCGCCCAACTCGGCGCTGAGGGCGAGGCATTCTGGAAGAACCAGTTCGTGGAGGAGCAGGCAATCCTCGAAGCGCTCGCAAAAGCGGGTGAGCTGCGGTCGGTGCGGCGGGAGTCGATCGAGGGCGACAACCCGAGCTACAACTACTACGAGATCGGCGACACCGGGGTGAAGGTCGCGGTGCTCGCGATGTTCTCCTGGGACTACCCGTGCGGCGGCTGCTGGAAGCTGCGGATCAGCCCGAACGGGATGACGACGGTCTGCATCAGCCAGAAGAACCCCCCGGTCCTCTGGGGGATGTCCCTGGACGAGAAGCGTGAGACGTTCAAGCGGCTGACCGGCTACCGCGACAGCGAGCAGTTCGACATCGACAACCCGAACCGCAAGCACTACCGCGACCAGCTCGGCGAGCTGCGGTTCGACAAGGTCGTCGGCGAACAGAAGTCGATCGCGCACTTCCGCACCATCTTGACCCGCGAGGCGCTGGAAGCACGGGGCGAGATGTGACGGGCCTAGAGCGCCTGTGCTTCGGCACCTCGACGTTCGTCGCCGGCCGTCTGCTGCCCGGCAAGGACTCCCGGCCCGGACTGGAAGCGCTGCGTACCGCGCTGAAGGCTGGGGTCCGCACGATCCACTCCAACCCGCACCTCGGCACGCAGTGGGCGGTGCGGGAGGTGCTGGACGAGGTCGGCCCCGTTGCCGGGCTCCGCCACCTGGTCAAGGCGGAGTGCCCGCTGCGGGGGGATCTCGAGGCGCGCATCAATACGGCCATCGAGATGTCCACCGGCCAGCTGGGCATCGCCCGGATCGACGCGGTAGTACTCCAGGTTGACCTCAAGCGCACCGAGCGGGCCGAACTTCTCAACGACCACAAGGCGTTGAGGGATTTCTACCGGCATGGCTCCCGGGTCGCGTTCGCTTCCGGGCGGATCAGCGCGGTCTACGCCTACTGCCACGGCCCGGCCGCGGTCTGTGCCGCGCTTCGCGAGGAGTCGATCACGGCCGTCGCCGCCCAGTACCACCTCGCCTCACCCTGGCCGATTTCCCACCTGGCCCAGATCTCGCAGGCCGGCCGCAGCTTCGTCGGGATGTCGCCGCTCAACCGCGGCGCCCTGATCGACCCGCTCGCCCGCAGCGCCAGCACCAGACTCCGTCCTCTCACATGGGCGCTACGTGATCCGCGCGTGAAGACCATCGCCATCACCATGTCCTCACCGAAGCACGTCAACGAAGTGCTCGACACCGTCCGGAACTCGCAACGCTCAAGGCCCTCCGGTCCCCGCACTGGACTCAAGGAGGCCCTCCTGTGATGGACCTCGCCTTGCCACGAACGGCCCCCGAGAGCCACGTCCAGGCCGACAGCGTGACCCTCGCCTTCAGAGCCCTGCGCCCGTGCATGGGAGGCCGCGAACGGATCGGCAGGCGCTGTTGACTCTCACCCTGGGGCTGAACTTCGGTACCCACGACGCGGCGGCGGCCATCGTTCACAACGGGACGGTGGTCGCCGCCGTCGAAGAGGAGCGCCTGAATAGGATCAAGAACACGAAGGTGTTCCCCGAGCAGGCGATCCGGGCCTGCCTGAACCTGGCCGGCGTCCACCCGCAGGACCTCGACCAAGCAGCGCTGTTCGTCGACCCGAAACTCCACCTTCTCCTGGCGCCGTCGAACCTGCACTACGGCACACCGGCGTCGATTGGCTCGCTGCTGTCCGACCTGGACAAGTACCGTACCCGGCGCAGACTGCCCCACATGGTTCGCCGCAGCGGCCTCTTACCGGGCAACCTGCCGCTCATACCCGTGCCGCACCACCGGGCGCACGCCGCCAGCGCTTACCTGACCTCCCCCTTCGACGACGCCGTGGTCGTCACCCTCGACGGCCGCGGCGAGTACGAGACCGCCGCGATCTACGACGGCACCGGCGGCCGGATGACGAGGCGCCATCACATCGTCTACCCGCACTCGTTCGGATACCTGTACAGCGCCCTGACCCGGTACCTCGGCTTCCGGCCGCAGAGCGACGAGTACAAGGTGATGGGCCTGGCAGCCTACGGAGGCCCCCAGTACTTCGACCGGATCAGGCGCCTCGCCTGGTTCGACCAGCGCACCGGCCGACTGCATCTGAACCTGCGCTACTTCGACCACCACCGCCGGCCCAGCGCCCAGCGCAACCTGTTCAGCCCTGCTCTGGTCGAACTCCTCGGGCCGCCCCGGCGGCCCGAGGACGCGATCACCGATCGGCACCGCGGCATCGCCCGCGCCCTCCAGCACCTCCTGGAGCAGCTGGTCGGCTCCTACCTCGCCTTCGCCCAGCGCCTTGTACCGCGACGATCGCTCTGCCTGGCCGGCGGCGTCGCACTCAACTGCGTCGCCAACGCCACGGTGATCGCCTCGGGTCGGTTCGACCGGATCTTCATCCAGCCCGCAGCAGGCGACGCCGGCACCTCCATCGGCGCGGCGCTGGCCACTGCGGCCAGCCCAGTCCGGCGCCCGCTTCGACACGCCTTCCTCGGCCCCTCCTACGACGAGGAGACCATCCGCTCCGCCCTGAGCGGCATCCCTTCCTACCGGTACCGGGTGCGGCACACGGCCGAGCCGCACCGGGAAGCCGCCCGGCTACTGAGGGAAGAGAAGGTGATCGGCTGGTTCCAGGACCGCATGGAGTTCGGACCGCGGGCGCTGGGAGCCCGCAGCATCCTCGCCTCCCCCCAGCACGCCACGACCGCTTCCCGGATCAACGCCATGATCAAACAACGAGAGGCGTTTCGCCCGTTCGCGCCGGCCGTACTGGCAGAGCACGCCGACGACTTCTTCGCCCTGCCGTCCGCCGGCGCACTCGTCTACCCGTACATGCTCGCCACCGGCACGGTGCACCAGCAACAGCGGGATCGCATTCCAGCCGTGGTCCACGTGGACGGCTCAGCCCGCGTCCAGACCGTACACCGGGACACAAACCCGCTGCTGTGGAATGTCATTGACGCCTACCACGAGCTTTCGGGTCTACCCGTCGTGCTGAACACCTCGTTCAACGGCGCGGACGAGCCGATCGTCTGCACCCCGAGCGATGCGGTCAGCACCTTCCTGCGCTGCGGCCTGGACGCGCTCGTGGCCGGCCCGTACGTCATCGAGGAGACCACCCGTTGAACCACCCCGGCGGCATCATCCCCACCCCCTTACGCATAGCGGTGGAACGAGAGTTCGGCCCAGTCCTCCACTTCGAGGAGCGCCCAGGAGGCCACACCCCCGGCATCAGCGCCGCCCTCACCCTGGCCCACCGACGCGTCTTCCTCAAGGCGATAGCCGTCGGCCACCCGCGGTCGAAGGACCACCAGCTGGAAGCCGGGATCAACTCTGTCCTGCCAACCGGCCTCGGGCCCAGGTTGCTGTGGACCGACACCGTGGACGGCTGGCTCGCCCTCATCTTCGAGCACGTCGACGGGCGCCACCCCGATCTGAGCCCGCGCTCACCGGACATCCCCATGGTCCTGGAGAAGATCACCACGCTGATCGACCTCCTGACCCCGAGCCCGTTCGCCGGTGCCGCTGCGATCAGCGACCACCGTGCCTACCGGACAGCGCCGGCGGAACTTCTTGCCGGTGGCACGTTGCTCCACTGCTCCCCGCGGCCGGACAACCTGATCATCAACAGCGAGGTCCACGTGATCGACTGGGGCTCCAGCCGCCTGGGGGCGGGCTGGTTGGTGACCGCGTTCATGGTGCCGCACTTCATCGTGGCCGGGCACAGCCCCCGCGGCGCCGAGGCACTCGTCGAGACCGTCCCGGCCTTCAACGCGGCGCCGCGCGAGGCCGTCACGACCGTCGCCCGGATCCTGGCGACCTACTGGAGCAGCCGCATCGACCACTACCCGCCCGGTGCGCTGTACGACTACCGCGTCCGGGCCGCCCATGCTGCCAGCCGATGGGCGGATCACCGCGACACGCCGTAGACGGACAGGTGGCCTGCAACGATCCCGGCCCCAGGCTCGGCACGAGAATGACCATCAGCACGTAACGGCCCAGCTCACCCTGAGCGGTCCGGACCTGAGGGGCAGCGCATGTGCCGCAACATCCCGCCGTCCGTCCTTGCCCCCGTGGAGGACGCTGCTCGTGACGGCATCGAGCGCTTCGGCGCCGGATGCCTGGTCCGCGACCGCGGCCGGATCCTGCTCCTTCGACGGAAGCAGGGCGACTGCATGGCGGGCCAGTACGAGCTTCCGTCCGGAGGCGTGGAACCCGGTGAAAGCGTGGAGGAGGCCGCTCTGCGGGAGACCCTGGAGGAGTGCGGCCTGGCGGTGACGATCACGGGCTACCTCGGCTCCGTCGACTACACCAACCGCAAGGGGCAGCGAGGCCGGCAGTACGCCTTCACCGCCACCGCGCCGAGCACCGAGCCCATCATCCTGAGCGAGCACGACGACTTCATCTGGGCCAGGCCGAACGCCCTGCCGCCGAACGTCTCGGACGCAGTGCGCGGACTGATCGCGCTGGCCGAGCAGCGCTGATCAGGTTCAACGGCGGGCCCTCACGAGAACCGTGGCACGGAGGCCGCTGAGCCGGCAGTGCACTGACCCGTACCCACAACCGAGACGTCACTCAGGGTGATCGGCCGAATCTGGACGGCGATTCTGCGTTGCTCGTGGCGCCCTGGGCGTTCTATCCTCTGGGCAACGCGCTGACGGAGACAAGTAGCCGCAGGGCACGCGAGCCGAGAGAGCTGCCGGCAGCTGGGAAGGCAGTCTCGCGTCCTGGGGTGAATCCCCTCCCGAGTGCGGGGAGGAACGGCCGATTGCGGCCCAATGCCCCGCCGGTTCGCTCCCGTTATCGAGCTGTCGAGGCCGTCATCTCCGGATGACGGCGAAGGCGTGGTGGCACCGCGAGTTCCCTTCTCGCCCACGCCCCCAAGGGATCACGTCGGACTCCGACTGATCGATGGGACCCGAAATGCTAGACATCACCGTGATCCGTGAGCACCCCCAGCGCGTCGAGCGCGCGCTGGCGAAGCGAGCCGTTCACATCGACCTCACCGCCTTCCTCGCCCTGGACGAGAAGTACAGGCATGGCACGACCGAGGTCGAGACGCTACGCGCCGAGCGCAAGCAGATCTCTCGCGAGATCGCGCGGCTCGACCCGGCGGACCCGGCCGCCGTCGCCAAGCGCACCGAGGCAACCGAACTCGGTACCCGCCTTGCCGCACTCGAAGAGCAGCTCACCGCCCTGGCCGGCGAGCGCCAGGCATTCCTCGACCAACTGCCCAACCTGCCCGACGAGGACGTGCCGACCGGCGGCAAGGAGCAGAACCAGGTCGTCCGCGAGCACGGCACCCGGCCGGCCTTCGACTTCGAGCCGCACAATCACGTCGATCTGGCCCGCCGGCTGGGGCTGATCGACTACGAGCGCGGGGTCAAGCTCGGCGGCACCGGCAACTGGGTCTACCGCGGCAACGGCGCCCTCCTCGAATGGGCGCTGCTCAACTTCTTCATCGAGACCCACGTCCAGGACGGTTACGAGCTGATCCTGCCGCCGCACCTGCTGACCTATCAGGCTGGCTACGCCGCAGGACAGTTCCCCAAGTTCGCCGAGGACGTATTCGCGCTCGAACAGGGTCCGGCCGGGCCGCAGCGGTTCCTGCTGCCGACCTCGGAGACCGCCCTGGTCAACCTCCACCGGGACGAGGTCCTGACGGAGGACGAACTTCCGCGCAAGTACGTCGCCTACTCGCCCTGCTACCGGCGCGAGGCCGGCAGCTACCGCGCCGCCGACCGTGGAACCCTTCGCGGCCACCAGTTCAACAAGGTCGAGATGTTCCAGTTCGCTCACCCCAACGCCTCCGACGCCGCCCACGAGGAACTCCTTACCAAGGCAGCCAACTTGGTCGAGGCACTCGGCCTGCACCACCGAATCACCCGGCTGGCCGCCGAGGACACCAGCGCCTCGATGGCCAAGACCTTCGACGTCGAGGTCTGGCTGCCCAGCATCGACGGCTACGTCGAGGTGAGCTCGGTATCGAACGCCCGGGACTACCAGGCCCGGCGCGGCAACATCCGCTACCGCCCCGCAACAGGAAAGCCCGGCTACGTGCACACCCTCAACGGCTCCGGGCTGGCGACCAGCCGCCTGGTGCCGGCTCTGCTGGAACAGCACCAGCAGCCGGACGGCACCGTCGCGGTTCCTCCGGTGCTGCAGCGCTGGCTCGGCTGCAAATCCTTGACCCCGGCAGCAACGAGGTAGTCGTACCGCCGGCAGGCCCGGAACAGCGCATCCGGGCCTGCCATGCAGGAGCGCCCGCTGCCTGGGCCATCGCTACGGCGGTGACCCAGACAGTGCGTGCCCTCCTGCAGCAACGCATGCACCAGGCGACAGGCGGGGAGGCTGACACCGTGACGGAGACCTTGCCACAGTGGGCGCGGCGGATCGCCGAGCAGGAGCTGGCGGACACCCTGCCGAGGCGGTGGTTGCACTCCCAGGGGGTTGCACGCCAAGCCGAACAGCTGGCCGCAGTCGCCGGGCCGGATGATGGCCTGCTGGTCGCAGCCGCGGTGCTCCACGATGTCGGCTACGCACCCCGCCTGGCGTTGACGGGCTTTCATCCCCTCGACGGCGCCCGATTCCTGCGGGACGAGCACGGCGCGGACGCGCGTCTCGTGCGACTGGTGGCCAACCACTCGATCGCCCTGCTGGAAGCTGAGGAGCGCGGGCTGCGCGAGACGCTGGAGGACGAGTTCCCGATGCTCGATGACCAGGTGCTGGTGGACGCCCTGATCTTCTGCGACATGACCACCACTCCCGACGGAGGGCCGACCAGCGCCCGTGACCGGGTCGCGGAGATCGTAAACCGGTACGGAGTCGGCACGCTGGTGGGACGGTTCATCCAGCGTGCGCAGCCGGAGCTCGAGGCGGCGGTGGCCCGCACCGAACACCGGCTCGCCGTCGCGAGTCAGCCGAGGTAGGGGTACCGGCCACTGAGGAAGTGGCCGATCTGCTGACGCATGCTCGGGTGGATGTCGTACTCGTCCAGGTCGACCGGCCGCACCCAGCGCACACCGTCGGCCTCTTCGTTGATCGTCGGGGTACCGCCGATCGGGCGGCCGATGTATGCCACCTCGAACTGCTGGCGGGCTTCGCCGTTGCTGCTGTAGACGACGATGTGCTCCGGGTTGGAGTAGACCCCAAGCAGACCGGTGATCTCCGCCTTGATCCCGGTCTCCTCCTCGCACTCGCGCACCGCGCAATCGGCGGCGGACTCGCCGATATCCTGCTTCCCGCCGGGCAGCGCCCACTGCCCGGTGTCGCGGCGGCGCTGCAGCAGGATCTCGCCGGCTTCGTTCTGCACGAGCAGGTTGCTCGCAGGGACCAGCGAGTTCGCCGCCGGTGCGTCCGGATCGCCGTAGTACTCAGTCCTGCCGGCCATGAGACTGGCTCCCCTCCGTGTCGTTGGTCCACGGCCGGGCGGAGCCCCAGACCGCGTCGAAGCTCTGAGCGTAGCCGTCGAACCAGCCCAACTCGCCGTCCTTCTGAAGGTGCAGCAGCGGGTTGGCGGACGCTGGTCGGCCCCAGACATGCGGGTTTACCAGCAGGTCGTCGTCGTAGCGGAACAATGAGTTGTACAACGTGGTGTCGTGAAGGCGGATCTCGCAGCCGGACGTGCCCAGCAACGGCCGGTAGTAGGTCAGCGAGGCGCCGATCTTCGCTGCGAGGGCATCGCCGATGCCCTCCTCACGTCCGCGGATCGCCACCGCGCGACCGTGCGGGTCGCCGAAGCACAGCCGGACCTTCACTCCGGCCGCCGCGCGCTGCGCCAGCATCGTGGCGATGCGCGGGTTCGACTGGGCGAAGAACGTCCCCGAGAACACCAGCACGTCGATGCCCTGCTCAGCTTCCAGCAGCAGGGAGAGCCACAACTCCCGCGGAACGCTGGCACGGTCTGGGTAGGTGGCCACGAGGCCGGCGCCGGCGCCGGGACCGGCGACCTGCGCGGCTCGGGGATGGGGCTCCGGCCAGAGGAAGGTCTCGTCCACCTGGAGGTGATGGGCAACAGCCCACCGGTGGCGAGCATGGGGTACGCGACCGCCTAACCAGCGGATCACGGTCTTGGGGTCCACCTCGCAGACCGTAGCGAGTGCCGCGGGGGGCACGCCGCGTTGGGCGAGTGCGGAGCGCAATCGCTCGTTCACAGCCGATATCCAACCGGACCCCGCCGGGACTCGCAAGGACGTCTTGGGACGCGACGCGGCCGACGATTGCCCGACGTGCTGCCTACGCTGACCCAATGGCGCTCATCGTCTTGTGGGACATCGATCACACCCTCATCGACAACGGGGGCGTGAGCAAAGAGATCTATGCCAGCGCGTTCTCGTCCATCGCGGGGCACCCACCCGTGGCGCCGGCAGCGACAGACGGCCGGACCGACCGCCTGATCATGCGCGAGATGTTCCTCCTGCACGGCCTGGCAGTGCCGGAATGGCCAGTGGTGAATGGTGCCCTTGAAACGGCCGGGCGTCAGCTGACGGCCGAGCTGCGCCGCCGAGGGTGCGTCCTGCCAGGCGTGAGAGAGACGCTGGAGTCGGTCCAGCGTGAGGGGTGGCTGATCAGTTCCGTGCTGACGGGGAACATCGCCGAGAACGCCAGAACGAAGTTGTCGGCATTCGACCTTGATGGCCTTGTGGACCTGGGAGTGGGTGCCTACGGAGCCGACGATGTGGAGCGGCAGGCTCTCGTCCCGGTGGCTCGGCTCCGGGTGAGCCAGGCATGTGGGCTTCCCGTGTCAACCCCCGTCGTGCTGGTCGGCGACACTCCCCGCGACGTGGAGGCCGCACTGGCGAACGATTCGGAGATCATCGCTGTCGCCACGGGCGTGCACAGCGCCGACCAGCTACGAGACGCTGGCGCCCACGTGGTCCTGGCTGACCTGACGGACACGGACTCGGTGATCGATCATCTTCACCTGATGGCAGCTGGACGCCGCTGATTCCTGTTACCCGCCTCGCCGAGGGGCGGGTTACAGACCGGAAGGACTTCAACATGCTGATCCGAGATGCGGTCGCCGGCGACGGTCCAGCGCTGGCCCGAGTGCACCTTGATGCTTGGCTGGTCGGGTACGCCGGCCTCATGCCGCAGGGCCTGCTCGACGCGACGACGCTGGAGCGTCGCACGGCAACGTGGCAACTGACCTTGAGTAGGGACCGTGACCCGAGAGAGAAGATCTTGGTCGCTGAGGTGAGCGGAGCTCCACTGGGCTTCGCTCACGTTGGTCCTGGCCGCGACGCGGACGCGGATGGCGCGGGAGAACTCTGGGCGCTGAACGTGGCACCGCAACAATGGGGGAACGGCCTGGCATCCAATCTCGTCCGAGCAGCTCACGACGTCCTGCACCGCGACGGGTTCGACAAGGCGACGCTGTGGGTGCTCACCGCCAACGCCCGCGCGCGCAGACTCTACGAACGGCACGGCTGGTGTACCGACGGCATCACCCGCGAAGAAACGATCAGGGGCTTCACCATTCCCGAGCTGCGGTACACACTCGACCTACGATCGAGGTGAGTTGTCACACCGCAGGTAGTGGACGCCGAGCGTTGCCGGCACCGGTGTGCTCGCCTCACCTGGCCGATGCCGGCGGCGAGGCGCCCGCAGGCCAGGTCCGCTAGCCTCCGCTTGCTAGCGGACCTGTCCGGCTTGATCGAGCATCATCGTCGCCAGGAGCCAACCCGTGGTCAACCGCCGCAATGTCAGCAGCATCGCTGCCAACGCCGAGACCGAACTCATCGCCGCCTACGGCGCCAATCCCGAAGACCTGATTGCAGTCGGCACCGAGGCCCGCGTCTACGCCCTCGGCGACGACCAGGTCCTCAAGATCTACGCCGACCCCGGCCAACGCGGATCGCTGGAAGCCATCGCCGACCTCTACCAGCGCTTCGACCGCGCCAGCGTCTCCTGCGCGCTGCCCGAAATCCGCACCATCGATCAGCACGGCTCCCTTCTGGCCGTTACCGAGACACGCCTGCCTGGCATCCCGATGAGCAGCGCACTCGACCTCACCGACCCCGCCACCGAACGCACCTACCTCACGGCCGTCCAGGACTTCACTGGCCTCCGGCTCACCGCCCCGCTCGGGCGGCGCATGCTCCTCGATCCCGCCCCCACCCACCAGGACGAGGACTGGAACGCTTTCCTGGGCCGCCTCCTCGACCACAAGCTCCCGCAGGTCTTCGCCGACCTGCGTTGCGACGTCCCCGCCGTCGACAGCATCATCGATCGGCTCATCGCGCGACTCGCCCGCCCGTATGCCGGACCCGAGAGCGTCATCCACGGCGACCTCTACCCCGACAACATGCTCGTCACCACAGACGGCAAGGTCAGCGCGGTGATCGACTTTGGGACCTTCACCCTCCTCGGTGACCCGCTCTACGACGTTGCCGGCGCTTGCGCCTACTACCGGATGTACGACTCTGACCGCCTGGCCGTCCGCAACCGCCTGCTGACTACAGCTGCCGCGGGCCTCACCGCCGACCGGCGCGATCAGTTGGCCGACTACCTCCAGCTGATCGCCCTGCTCTCATGCGACCTCTACCCGAAGCAGGACCTGCACATCCGCGAGACCGGCCACTACCAGTGGGCAGCCGATGTCCTCAACTCCCAGACTGATTGGAGGGACTGAGGGCATCGCCAGGGAGCGTGGCGTGGCAGCGCCAGCAGCACTGGAACATGAACACGACCGCGCGGTATGGCGGCACCGCGCGCAGGCTCGCGCCGCTGAAATATTCCGATTGTCATGGCATTCGGCAGAGGTGAATACACGTCAGGTTGCGCGGTACCCTGGGCCGCTGGTTGGTCAACTTTAACGACTGCGGCGACCTCCGGCACTTCCCTGGCCGAGCTGCCACCGCAGAGCCATAGGGACAGGTGCACTGTGACGACTCCGACCGCGCCGACAACGGTCTCGGACTTCTACTGCAACGAGGCGTTGAACGGTCGAACGCCAGTGAAGGTGGTGGAGGACACTGACACGGTGCTCGCGTTCGAGCACACCAGGCCGAGCTACCCGGTGCACATCGTGGTCGTCCCGAAGCGGCACATCCCGTCGCTGGTGGACCTCGGCGACGGCACCGAAGAGGAGCTCGCGGACGTGCTCCGGGTGGTTCGGAAGGTCGCGGCGAAGGTGCGGGCGGAGCACGGCGCGGCGTGCGTCGTGACGAACGAGGGCGCGTACCAGGAATCGAAGCACATGCACTGGCACGTGCTGTTCCGCGGCGGGCTGCCGGAGGGCCTGGCCTGAGGCAGCCCGCCGACAGGTCAGTGGGCGTGACGGCGTCGCCGGCGCGCGAGGCCGATCGTCCTGGTCGCGATGGTCCTCGCGGTGCGGTGGACGGCATCGGGGTCTGAGTGGCGCCGAGCGCCACCCAGTGCGGGCAGCAACTGCTCGCAGGCGTGCAGGAGGGGCTCCCCGCCGGCCATCTCCTCGTCGGCCACGACGACGCAGGTGGCGTGCTGCGCGTACGCCTGTGCGTTATCGAGCTGGTCGCCGCGGCTGACGGAGGCCGGCAGCGGGACCAGCACGGCGGGCTTGGACAGCGCCTCCAGTTCGGCGAGCGTGGTGGCACCGGCCCGGCCGATGACGAGGTCGGCGAGCCAGAGGGCGTCCACCATGTCGTCGTGCAGGTACTCCAGCTGCCAGTAGCCGGTGACCGAGGACAGGGCCGGGTCGAGGTTGCCTCGACCGCAGATGTGGACCACGGAGAAGTGCCGGGTGAGGCCGGAGATTTGGCGACGGAGCGCCTCGTTGACGCGCTGCGATCCGCTGCTCCCGCAGAAGACGAGCAGGACCGGGGGGCCGGCCGGGATGCTGAGCCGGACGCGGAGGTCCTCGGGCCGGCCATCGGCGAGGTCGTCGCGCAGGGGAAGCCCCGTGACCACCGACTTGCGCTGGAGCCACCTGGGCAGACCGGGTGTGTCCTCGGCGAGGAAGACCGTGGTGGCGAAGCGGGCGAGGATCCGGTTCGCCAGGCCGAGGGTGTGATCCGACTCGTGGATGGCCAGGGGGACGCGGTTGAGCCACGCGGCGACCCCGACCGGCACCGACACGTAGCTGCCCTTGCTGAAGACGACGTCGGGCCGCTCGCGCCGCATCGCCCGCCAGGCCGCGAACACCCCGCGGGCGACGGTCACCGGCATGGTGACGTTGCTCCAGGAGCGGAAGCGCTGCAGCCCGGCGGAGGGGACGGCCGCGAGCCGGATCCCGGCCTTCGCCGCAAGGTCTGCTTCGATGCTGTCGGCGCGGCCGAAATAGACCAGCTCGCATTCTGCGCGCCGCAGCTCGGCGGCCACCGCGAGAGCGGGAACGACATGGCCGGCGCTCGCGCCCCCGGTGATTCCAATCTTCAGCTTCACGCCGTGAAGCGTAACAGGCTTCGAGGGGAATTCCACCCGGCCCAGAAATCCTGGTTTCTGTATTTCTGGCCGAATTTCCGGCCCGGCGCCGGAGCGTGATCGGCGGCGGGGCGCGGGTGGCGCCCGCCCGGCGCACTGGGTGGCTCGGCCCTCGGTTCAAGCGGTTCGCGGCGCCGTCCGGGCGTCGAAGGTACGGGTGTGCAGTGGTCGGGCTGGCTGGATTCGAACCAGCTCCTCGGCAACACTTATGCCGTGCTCTTCCGTTGAGCTCCAGCCCGTGGTGAAAAGAAAGCTATCGCATTGGCGTGCCGCAGGTCAATGCCGAATTTCGCCGGTCGGGGAATTGAATTCGGGCGCGGCAATTCCGACATCGGACCTTTCCTCGTCCGATGCCGGAATTGCAGTGGGCGGTCGTCAGGTCAGGGGCTGGTCCTCTGCAGGGTGTGGAGGTTGTCGGCCGAGATGGGGCTGTTGCGCCCGGTCCAGCGGTCCACCGTCTCCAGCTCGCCCTCGGCGTGCCGGGGGGAGAGCACGAGGGCGGTGGGCACGCCGAGCGCCTGGGCGTACCGGAACTTCTCCCCGGCGGGCAGGGGGCGGTCGTCGACGAGGAGCCGCAGTCCGAGGCGGTGGAGCTGCTGGATGGTGCGGTCGGTGCGCTCCTGCTGCTCGGTCAGGTCGGAGCGCAGGACGACCAGGTGGACGTCGGCAGGTCCGGTGCCGTGCATCCAGCGCAGGCCATCGGCGTCGCGGTGGACGCCGGCCAGGGTCTGGATGCAGCGAGTGAGACCGATGCCGGAGCAGCCCATGAGGGGGGTGCGCGGGGTGCCGTCGTCGCCGGTGAAGGTCAGGCCCATCTTGGCGGAGTACTGGGTGCCGAGTTCGAAGACGTGCGCCACCTCGACAGCCTCGGTGGCGCGGTAGCGGCCGGCGGGGCATCGTCCGCAGTCGAGGCCGTCGGCGGCGGCATGGACGTCGGCGGGGTGGAGGTCGAGCGGGGGCAGGCCGGCGGCCCCGGACCACGATGCGCCGGTGCGCAGGTCGTCGGGGCCATCGGCGATGGTGAAGCGGTCGAGGCCGCTGACGGAGCGGTCGTGGACGACGTCGATCCCGGTGCAGTCCCAGGGAGTGAGGGTGCCTGCGCTCTTGCCGAGCAGGCCGGGCAGCTCCTCGGGGTTGAGGAGTTCGATGTGCTGGCCGGGTCTGAGGGCGGCGGCGAGCTTGCGGGTGCTGATGGTGAGGTCGGAGCGGATGCAGACCGCGGTGGGCCTGGTGGTGCCGTCCGGGCCGGTGACGGCGAAGACGATCACGTTGACGACGGGTTCGCCGGGGGTGGAGGTCTCGGGGAACGTGGCGCTGAGGATGGCGCCGTCGCCGCGGTGGCCGCAGTGGTCGCAGGCGAGGATGCTGCTCTGACCGAAGTCGGCGAGGACGAGGTGCTCGGTGGTCGGGCCGGCGGAGATGGCCCCGCCGTCGGCCGGGGCTTGGAAGACGCCCTGCAGGCCGATGCCGGTGAGGGCGTCGTTGCAGGCCCGGTTGAGCAGGCTGATCGACTCCAGCATGCCCGCCCGATCGGCGTCGAAGGTGTAGGCGTCGGCCATGGTGAACTCGCGTCCGCGCATGAGCCCGCCGCGGGGGGAGGTCTCGTCGCGGAACTTCGTGGTGTTGAGGGCCAGGCGCACCGGCAGGTCGCGGTGGGAGCGGAGGTGGGGCCGGACGGTGGCGACGGCCATCTCCTCGGAGGTCGGCGCGAGGCACATGTCGGTGCCGCCGACGCGGGTGGTGATCAGCGCGCCCTCGTCGGTGTAGACCTTCCACCGGCCGGACTCCTCCCACAGGGTCCGGCTCTGGAGGGTGGGCAGGGAGACGCTGTTGAAGCCGTGGTGCTCGAAGGCGTCGCGGGTGATCCGGTCGAGCTGGTCGCGTACGCGCAGGCCGAGCGGGAGCAGGGTGTGTACGCCGGCGGCGTCGGTGCGGCCGACGAGGCCGAGGTGTTCGAGCAGCTCCCACGTCGGGGCGGTGGGGTCGGTAGCGCGGGGGCGGGGCACGGGGAACAGCCGGGAGGCGTAGATCGGGGCCGGGGCGGAGGGGCTCACGCGGCGGCTCCGATCGCGTCGCGGGTGACGGTGGTGAGCCGTTGGGCGCTGTGGGCGATGTCGTAGCAGGAGGCGTTAGCCAGTCCCGCTGTGCTCAGGCCGGTGCGCAGCGCGTGGTCGGCGGCGAGCTTGTCGATCGCCTCGGCGAGCTGGGCGGCGTCGCCGGGGGCGTAGGGCAGGCCGGCGGCGCCGAGGGTCTGGTTCATGCCTGCGACGTCGGAGTAGACGACGGGCAGTGCGTGGGCCTGGGCCTCGATGGCGACCAGGCCGAACGCTTCCAGACCGCTGGTGGTGAAGAGGAAGGCGTCGAAGTCCGCGAAGCGCTCCCACAGTGCCTGGCGGGCCTGGAACGGTGCGAAGCGGATGCGGTCGCTCAGGCCGAGTTCCCGGGTGAGCTGCTGGAGGGCGTCCCGCTCGGGGCCGCTGCCGATGACGGTGAGTTCGTGCCGCTCGCCGGTGAGCGCCATCGCCTCGATCGCGGTGGCCGTGGACTTGTTGGCGTCCAGGCGGCCGGCGTGCAGTAGCCGCAGGGTGTGGGTGTGGGTGGGGTGCAGGGGCCGGGCGGCGCGGGCGAGGGGGATGCCCCAGGGGACGAGAGCCGTCTTCTCGCGGTAGCGGTGGCCGGTCAGTTCGCCGATCTTCTCGGCGAGGGCGGTGTTCGGGGCGACGACGGTGGTCGCGCCCGCGACGATCTCGGTGAGGACGTCGCGGGCGAGCGGGTCGGAGGCGGCGGCGATGACGTCGGTGCCGTGGGCGATGGCGACGACGGGCGTGCCCTGGGCGGCGCGGACGAAGGCGAGGGCGAGCCCGAAGCCGAGGTGCTGAGCGTGGATGACGTCGGGGCGGGCCTGGTCCAGGTGCCGGCGGACCTCGGTGGTCAGGGCGTCGACGTAGGCGCCGAAGCCGGGGCCGTAGGGGGCCTTGGTGGCGTTGGCGAGCACGGTCTCCTCGAAGCCGTGCTGCCAGGTGGGGTCGGTGGGCGGGAGCGCGAGGAACGTCGTGCGGGCGCGGTCGGCCAACTCCCGGTACAGGTCGGAGCAGAAGATCATGGAGCCGCAGGAGGGCTCCAGGGGCAGGTCGATGCCGGTGGTGATGTGCACCCTGGTCATGCGGGCTGTCCTTCCTGCTGGAGGGAGTCGAGGTAGGTGGCGAGGCTGGAGCGCAGCAGGGCGGAGGTTCCGGCCCAGCCGATCGCGCTGGCCACATCGAGGACGGACAGGTTCGGCGCGAACCCCTGCTGCGGCCACGCCTGCTCGTAGGCGGGGTGCCGGGGCAGGTACTCGTTCCAGGTGACGGCGATGCCGTCGGCGGCGAGGTCGGCCGGGTCGAGGTAGCCGCGGGTTCCGGAGCCGGCCCATAGCTCGTCGGCCCCGGCCGCGCGGCAGATCCGGACGATCCGGCCGGTGCGGTCGGCCTCCGGGTCGATCGGGAGCCGGGAGGTGAGGGTGAGGTCGGCGGGCGCGCCGAGGGCGACCGCGAGGCCGGTGGTCAGCTCGAGGTTGAGGTCGAGCAGCCACCGGTGCCCGGCGGCGAGCGGCGGGGCGAGTATTTGCAACACTTCGTCGAGGTGGCGGCTGCGGCCGTAGGCCAGCCGCATCCGGTGGAGCATGCCCTGCGGGTCGAAGGTGTCGGCGATCCGCACGTCCTTGATCAGCTGGCCGTGGTTCTTGACCACCGGGACGGTCAGCCACCGGACGCCGTCGGGGGTCTTGATCCGGTTGCGGTTCTGGAAGCCGCCGTCCTCGAACTGCACGTTGTCGTACAGGGCGACGGTCCGGCACGCGAACAGGGCCTCGCAGAAGCCGAGCCACGGCGCGAACGGCGGCTGCTCGATGTAGAGCCGGTGGTTCATCGGTCCCCCTCGGGGACGAGCAGGGTGATCAGGGACGTCTCGAACGCCTCGAAGCGGCGGCCGGCGGCGGCCGGGACCGGGGCGAGGCTCCAGCCGGCCTCGGCGGCTCGGTGGTGGGTGAAGTCCTCGCTGAGGTACCAGCGGCCGGCCTGGCTCTGGTGCGCGGCGAGGGCCTTGACCTTGTCGGGGAGCAGGTCGGTGATGTCCACCAGCACGGTGGGGTGGAAGTCGCCCCGGGGGGCGTGGGGTTGGCCGTGCAGGATCGTGGTGCAGGTGGCGACGCGGGTCGCGGCGTTGACGGCGGCCTGGGCGACGGCGAGGTGGTCCTGGTGGTCGGGGCCGGCGTGCAGGCTGTGGGTGATCAGGACGGTGCAGCCCAGGCGCACGAGTTCCGCCTCGATGCTGGAGACCAGCTGGCGGTCGGGCACCAGGGCGCCGTCGGTGAAGCCCAGGGGCAGCAGGTCGATCCCGCTGCCCTCGTAGGAGGCCGCCGATTCGGCCTCCCGCTCCCGGTCGCTGAGGCTGACGCCGCGGTTGCGGTCGGCGAGGGCGACGCCGTTGACCCCGGTGGTGACGACGACGACGGTGACCGTCGCGCCGTGCTCCAGGTAGCGGTGCAGGGTGCCGTAGCACATCAGCTCGGCGTCGTCGGGGTGCGCGACCACCGCGACGACGTGTTCACGCGGCGGCGCCACGGGCGTCCTCCTCTCGGAAGTCGCGCCAGATCTGCGAGGGCTCCGGCAGGGTGCTGCCCTGGTACTTGCCGGAGTACAGCTCCCGGCGGCCGGTGGGCACCCAGAAAGTCGCCTGGCCGATGCGCTGGCCGGGGTAGACCCGGACCGGCTGCACGGCGTGGAACTGCAGGGTCAGGCGACCGAGCGACCCGAGGTCGATCAGGTCGGCGGTGCAGTGGACGAACAGGCCGGTGCGGGCGGTGGAGGAGCGGGCCCGGATGATCGGCACGAAGTGCTCGGAGCCGATCTCCTCGGCGGTGGAGGCGAGGTAGATCCGGCCGGGGCGCAGGACCATGCCCTCCTCGGGGATGGTGGAGCGTACGAACCGGTTGGGCCGGCGGCAGTCGAGGGTGCGCCCTCCCCACCAGCGCCGCGCGTACCAGCCGATGTCCGAACTGAGGTGGAAGTCATAGGAGTTGGGGCTCAGGAGCGAGGCGTCGAACGGGGTGATGGTGATCCGCCCCGCCTCGGCTTCGTCCTTGATCTGGGGGCCGGTGAGGATCACGCGGCGGTCACCTCCGCAGAGGGGCCGACGGCGTCGCCGCCGGCCAGGGCGTGGGGAGCGAACGGGGAGGGGTCGCTGAGGGTGCCGTAGTACCCGGCATACGGCATGCGGTCGCCGACCGCGTGCCAGAAGGACACCTGGCCGATCACCATGTCGGGGTACACCCGAAGCGGCTGGGTGACGACGATCTCCAGCGTCCAGCAGTGGACCGCGCCGAGCTGGGCGAGGTCGGCGCTGATCTGGGTGAACAGGCCGAGGCGGCCGACGGAGGAGCGGCCGATCAGGCTGGTGACGTAGCGGTCGGAGCCGATGCGCTCCACGGTCGAACCGAGGTAGACCCGGCCGGGCCGCAGCCGGTAGCCGCGGCGCGGGATCGTGATCGTCCGGGTGGGCGGGCTGGTGTGCGGGTCGACGGGGGTGCGGGTGAACACCTTGAGGGTGGGCCCGAGCCGGTAGCCGTGGCTGTTGGGGTTCGACTGCTGCGGCAGGTACGGGTCGATGGTGATGTGGCCGGCCGCAACCGCCTCGCGGATCGCGGGGCCGGTGAGGATCACCGGGTGCCGCCCTGCACGTAGGTCTGCCGCAGCAGCCGCCGCTGTCCGGGCTCGATCGTCTCCTGGCCCTCGCCGAGCGGCATCCGGCCGTGGGCCCAGCGCAGCTGGTCGAAGACCAGCAGCTGCCCGGGGCGGAGCCTGATCTCGGCGCGGTGGCGCAGCGCGGCGTCGGCGAGGGCGCCGAACGCGGTCGCCGCCTCCTGCCGGACGGCGTCGGTGCCGTCGACGAGCTCGCCGCGCAGCAGGTGCGGGTGCATCTTGCTGGTGAACCGGATCGGCAGGCCCGGCTCCAGCTGCTCGGGCAAGACCGCGAAGCGCTCCAGTCCCTGGCCGACGCCGTGCACACCCTCGTCGGTCCAGTACCGGAACACCGGCTGCTGGAGCAGCGCCCGTTCGGCGTCGCCGAGTTCGGCGGCGGCGCCCCACAGGTCGGCCAGGGCCGAGGCCCCGCCGCCCGCCGGGTCGTCTCGCTCGCAGTACAGCGCGATGTAGCGCGGGATGAGGTCGCGGTCGACCAGGTCGACGTGCAACCGGTTCTCCCCGGTGCCGTGGGTGCGGCCCGGGTCGGCCTCGGTGCGGACCTTGAGGCTGCTCCAGCAGCCGTCGGCCGGGTAGACGGCCAGCACGGGACCGAGCGCGGACAGGAGGGAGAGCGCGAGTTCCTGGTTCAGGCGGTGATCGACGGGGTCGAAGGCGACCAGGGCGCGCCCGTCGCCCTCGCCGGTGATGTGCTCGGCGAAGCCGTGCGGTGCGACAGGGCCGTCGAGGAACTCGGATGCGGGCAGCGACTGCATGGTCAGGACCCCTCCTTGACGTGGTCGGTGAGCAGGCCGCGCAGCGTGCGCGGCGGATCGAGCGGACTGGCCGGCAGACCGAGGCGCTCGGCCAGGTAGGCGGTGGTGGCGACGGCGCCCAGGCCGCCGGTCACCCCGGCGGTGACGGGGCTCTCGCCCAGACCCTCGGCCAGGGCGGCGATCTCCCCAGCCGTGTGCGGGCTGTCGAGGACGACCAGCTCGGTGTCGAAGGGCGCGGCGGCCACCAGCGTTTGCCGGTCGACGTGCTGCGGCAGGCCGGTGCGCAGGGTGTAGCGGTTGAGCACGAAGGCGTCGGCTCCCGCCGCGCGCCGGCCCCGATCGGCCAGCAGCTCGGCGAGCTGGCGCCGGTCGTCCACCGGGGCGGCAAGATGTCCGATCGTCGTGCTTCCCCAGGCCCGGAACGTGCCGACGGCATCCCGCACGTAGCCCGGGACCGACCCGCGCGCGACCTCACGGCCGCCGGTGTAGTCGACGGTGAATGAGGGCCCTGCCGGGCCGAGGTCGATCCGCAGCAGGCCGACACCGCACTCGGGCGGCTTGGCCACGTACCGCGGCGGGAGCGCCCAGTGGCCCATCGGGCTGTGGCAGTGCCCGGCCACCATGATGTCCAGCGGGCCGTCAGCGAGTTGGAGTGCCACGTCCGTCTCGAAGCCGCTGTGGCTCAGCCCGAGCACCACCTCGGCGCCCGCCTCCAGCAGCCGGTCCCGCTCGGCGGCCAGCAGAGCGGCGGTCGGCTCCTCGAAAACGAACCCGGCGCGCTCGGCGGGCGGCACCGCCCCGAACGCCTGGGCCCCGAGCACGCCCACGATCCCGATGCACCGGCCGGCCGCCTCCAGGAGCAGGCCCCGCTCCCACCGCCCGGCGAAGGCTGGCGGCGGTGTCAGGTTCGCGCACACCACCGGGGGGAAGCGCTCCGGCTCGTGCAGCCGTACCAGGTCTGCCAGGTCGTGGTTGCCGGGCACCACCGCGTCGTAGAGGTCGGCCAGCAGCCGCTCCTCCGTGCGCCCCCGGGAGTACTCGTGGAAGGCACTGCCGCCGAAGAAGTCACCGACGTCCACGACCAGCGCGCCGTGCTCGCGCAGCCCCTGGACGGTGGCGAGCATCCCCAAGCCGTCCGGCACTGCCGAGTGGAAGCAGCCCGTCGCCGCCACCGTCACCGTGTTGATGGCCAATTCCCTGTCCATGCTCAGCACCTCGTGATCGACACGACGCGCAGTGGCACGGCCGCCTCGGGCCAGAAGTCTCCGCGCGAGATCCCGTCGACCTCCTCCAGCCGCAGGCCCGCCCCGAACCAGTCACCTGCGGCGGTGTGGTCGGCCGTGACGGCGGGGAGCACCGCCAGGCCCCGCGCCACGTTGGCGGTGGATGCGAACACGTGGGCGGTGATCCCGAAGGCCAGCGTCCAGTCGAACGGGAGGATCGACAGGAACACCGTGCCGACGGGCAGCTCGCCGTCGAGGTCGACCTCGCGGACGTCGGACAGGATCGGCCGGGCCCGGTCGCCGAACGGTTCGAGAGCCGGGCATAGCACCTCGGCCATCCGCGGGTCCTTCTCGACCGCCCAGATCCGGTGCCCGGCCCGCGCCACCGCAGCGGACAGCGTGCCCAGGCCCGCGCCGATCTCCAGCACCGAGTCGTCGGCGCGCAGACCCGCCAGCTCCAGCAGCCGCGCCGCGACTGCCGGGGAACGCAGGAAGTGCTGGCCCAGGTCGGCCCGGGTCCGGAAGTCGCTGTCCCGCAGGTCCGCGACGACCTCGCTCTCAACCAACTGCAGCGTGGCCGCCGAGGGGGCCGCTGCAAGCTCCGGGCTGCGCGTCCTGACAGAGGTTGCCATGGTTCTCCTTCCGCAAGATGTGAGCCGGAGCGTCCTCAGAGGGCCTGCTCGCCGGCAGCGGGGCCGCGACCGCGGTTGCTCGGCAGATGGGCAGGTTGGAATCGCTCCGGTGCCAGGTCGGGCTTCTGAAGTGCCAACTACGCTAGGAATCCACGAAGTCGGGAAACACTCACCGGCAGTACGGGTTCGTGCTCCTCCGCGCCGGTGGTGCCGCGCGGATGCACAAGGACACACCCTGGGTCGGCCGACCGGCAGAGGCGGAGGCCGCGATCGTTGAGAACTTCGCGCGGTCGGCGTGAAAAGCCGCGAATTCGCACACACAGCAGCGCGGTTGACGTACCGTCGCCGAGTGATGACGCTCGGAGACTCCCAGCTAGGGGCCGAGACGGCCCTCTCCGGCGACCGCCCCGGAGCGGTTCTGGTGCAGGCCCTCGGATACGCAAACTGGTCGCCGCGCGAGCTGGTCCGCGAGATCAACGGACGGCTCGCGGGCCTCGGCGAACGACGACTCGACCTGACCGTTGCCCACGCCTGGAGCCGCGGCTCGGTACCACGCTCCGAGACGGTCCGTCGGCTGGCCGCCGCGGTGCTGACGGAGAGGACCGGCCGGACCTACACCCCGACCATGCTCTGGGGTACTCCCGAGCCGGACGCCCGCAGGGACGAGCGGACCGTCACCGACGACCTGGTCGGGCGCCGCCCGCTGGCCGCCGTGCTGGCCACTGCCACCGCCTGGAACGCGACTGCCCCCGCATCCCAGGCGACGCTCCGTCCGTCCGGTGACCTGTTCACCGCGGTCTGGGACGCCGACCGGCAGCAGCCCCACAGCATCAGCCGCGAGAGCGGCACCGACCACGTACTGCCGCCGATGATGACGCTGCTGGAATCCCACCTCGCCGACCTGCGCCGTCTCGACGACGCCGCCGGAGGAGGCGCCATCTCCCAGCGGTACGTGCGCATCGCCCTCGACGGCGTGCTGTCGCTCCTGCAGAGCAGCCGCTACACGCCGGATATCGGCACCCGGCTCCTGCGCACCGCCGGGGGACTCGCCCAGCTCGCCGGGTGGATGGCCTTCGACGCCGACCTCTCGGCCTCGGGCCAGCGCTACCAGCTGGTCGCGATCCGCCTCGCCAGGGCCAGCGCGGACCACGACACCGTCGCCAACGTACTCGGGATGCTCGCCTACCAGCACGCGGCGGCCGGCAACCCCACGGCCGCGATCCGCTTCGCCGAGGCCGCTGTCGAAAAGGCCGCCAAGAGCCTGCCCACCGTCCGGGCCCGCGCCCTCGGTCGGCTTGCCACCGCCCACGCCGCCGCCGGCGACATCGACGCCTTCCGCTCGGCCACCGACCGCTGCCGCGCGTTCCTCGAGCACCGTCGCGACGACGACCCCCCGGCGCTCTACTACTTCACCGCCGACCAGGTGGCCGCCGAGAGCGGGCAGGGCCTGGTGGACCTGGCCGCAGCTAACCCCGGCGCCAAGGGCCGCCGACTGCTGGAGGAGGCTCACAGCCTCCTGTCACCGATCACCGCGCACGGACCTACCACCGGCTACACCCGTTCCGCCTTCCTGCACGGTGTCCACCTCGCCCGGGCCCACCTCCTCGCCCACGACACCGAGGCCGCCCTCGCCACCTTCGGAAAGCTCACCGCCCATCTGCCCGACGTCCAGTCCGTGCGCTGCCGCAACCTGCTGCTCGGGATCCGCCGGCACGCCGGAACCCGGATCAAGTCGGCGAGCGGCAAGGATGCGCTGAACCGAGTGGACAGGGCACTATCGGCTACATGACGCCGACCGGTCTTGCCCGCCCCGTTGCCGCCGCGCTCTCCGCCGTCCCCTACGACCACCCCGAGGCCCGCCGCCTCACCACCGCCCTCCACGCGGAGCAGACCGCCATGTACGGCTTCGCCGACGACCCGGCGGCCACCGAGCCGGAGCTCTTCGCGCCGCCGCACGGCCTCTTCCTCCTCGCCCACCCAGACGGCCATGACGAGGCGCTCGCCTGCGGTGGCTGGCACCTGGTCGCCCCGGCCACGATCGAGATCAAACGCATGTACGTCGCCCCGGAGGCTCGCGGGCTCGCCCTCGGCAGCCGGATCCTGCGCGCTCTGGAACGCGAGGCGTACGAGCTCGGCGCACGACGCGCCGTCTTGGAAACAGGCAGCCGCAATCTGGCCGCGCTCGCCCTGTACGAACACCTCGGCTACCAGCCGATCCCCTCGTACGCTCCCGGCCGCGACCCGCTCGTGAACCGCGCGATGGCCAAGCAGCTCACAGCAGCGTAGGAACTGGAAGGTCCCGTCAGGCCGGTGCTGACTGCCAGTCGGTGGGGTCGAGCGCGAGCGCCGCGTCGGCGATGCGCTGGGCCGAGGCAGTGGTGAGGGCGGCGCGGCAGCGGTCGATCTTGCCCTGCACCGCGGGGACGCCGGCGGCCCGGTACTCGATGGCACGCAGCAGGCAGTCGAGTTTGTCGGCGTCCTTGGCGCAGCGGGCCTCGGGGGTGGTGCCGTCCTCGAACTCGGCGATCACGTCGGCGAAGAGGGCCTGGACGGCAGGGTGAGCCGCCGCGGTCTGGTCGGCCGTGACCTTGCGGGGGTCGGCGGCGGTGACGTACCGGCGGGTGAGTGGGCTGAGGTCGCCGGTGCGGGCTTCGGGGACATCGTGGAGGGTGGCCAGCAGGGTGGTGCGGGCCGGGTCGCCGCCCTCCAGGGCGGCGAGGGCGGCGGCGATCACGGCGGTGCGGTGGCTGTGCTCGGCGACGGTCTCGGTGGCGGACAGGGGGATGCCGTCCTGCCGCCAGCCGGTGCGGGGCAGCGCCCGGAGGGAGCCGGCCTCAAAGAGGAGCCGGGCGACGCCTGCTGCCTGTTCACCGTCGAGCTGCACCACAGGGTCCTCCTGATCGCGTGTCACCCGTCGTCCCGACCGTAGCGCAGGCGGTCCAGGTCGCGCCGGGACGTCGCGGAGATGAGGCTTCCGTCGAGGAGCTCGGCCGTGAATGTGTCGAACGATTGGGCGGGGTCCGGGGCCGCGTGCGGCAGCCACGGGTGCAGGTGCAGCAGGGTGCTGATCGAGTGGACGTACAGGTCGACGGTGCCGGGGGCGAGGTGGAAGGAGGAGACGAGGGCGCGGAAGAGGCGGATCGGATCCCAGGCCGTCGGGTCCGGGTGGTGCATGAAGGTGTCGTCGGTCTGGTCGGTGGGCATCGCGCCCAGCCACAGCGCCCAGTAGGACAAATTTGCTAGTTCGCCGTGCTCGTCGTCCAGCAGCGCGGTGGAGATGAAGTGCCGCAGCTGGTCTGGATCGCCCTGGCGGGCGGCGACGGTGGCGACGGTGCGGGCCTCGATCGAGCGGTGGCTGTAGCCGCGCCGGCCGAGTGCGGGCCGCATGCCGCGCAGCGCCTGCTCCGACCAGGCGGCGGCGTCGGGCGCGGTGTCGTAGGAGGCGAGGTAGAGGGCCTGACGGTGCAGCAGGCTGCTGTGCCCGTCGGCCGTGGCTCGCTCGGTGGTGGTCCGCAGGTTGGCGAAGAAGCGGGCGCGGTCGTCCGCGGGCAGCAGGGGGCCGGGACGGGCAGGGCCGCGCCTGGGCCGCGAAGCGACGGTGGCCAGCGCCGGCGGCGGGGTGCCCTGCAGCGCCCAGGCGACCAGGAGGGCGGAGTCGCGGGGCTGGACCCACCCCGCCAGCGGGTGGCGGCCGGTCTCGTCGGGCGGGTCGAGGACGGCAGCCAGGACGCGGTCGGCGTCCAGCGCCGCCCCGCTGTGCGCGAGCAGCAGCGGATCGGCCCCCAGCAGGGCCAGGCGGCGGCGCAGGTCCAGGTAGTCGCCGGCGCGGGTGTGCGTCAGCGGGCGGCGGCCGGACTCCCAGCCCTGCACGGTGCCGACATCGACGCCGAGATCCTCCGCCAGCCCCTCCTGGGTACGCGGGATGCTCTCGCGGGCTAGACGCAGCAGGAAGCCGGAGACCAGACCGGCCGACGGCGCTTTCGCGGACACTGGGCCCCTCCTTCGCGCACTCGTTCGCGGCTTTCACGCCGACGCCGCAGAGTTCACGACGCTCGCGGCGTCCACCTCTGCCCGCCGGCGGACAGAGGGTGTGTCGTGGTGCAACCGCGCGGTACCGCCCGCGTCGAAGGGCGCGGAACCCGTACCGCCGGTGAGTGTTTCCCACAGTGCCTGATTCCTAGCGTAGTTGGCACATCAGGGGCCCGGCCGGGCAACGCGGCAAACGCCGACTGACCGGCCTGCCGCGCAGCCGCGGCCCCACGCCAACTCCGCTGTACGAGAGGGGATGGAACGCGATGAAAGTTCTGGTCACCGGCGGAGCCGGGTTCATCGGCTCGCACTTCGTGGACCGCCTGCTGCGTAGGGACGACGTGGAGCACGTGACGGTGCTCGACGCACTCACCTACGCGGGCAACCTCGCCAACCTGGAACTCACCCGGGGCACGGGCCGCTGCGAGTTCGTGCACGGCAACATCCTCGACGCCCACCTGGCCGGTGGACTCGTCGCCCGGCACGACGCCGTGGTCCACTTCGCGGCCGAGTCGCACGTCGACCGCTCGCTCCTGGACGCCGGCCGGTTCATCGCGACCAACGTGCACGGTACCCAGACCCTGCTGGAGGCCGCCCGCCGGGCAGGGGTGTCCCGGTTCGTCCACGTCTCCACCGACGAGGTGTACGGGTCGCTGGGGACCGGGGCCGCGACCGAGGACTGGCCGCTCGCCCCGAGCATCCCGTACGCCGCCTCGAAGGCCGCGGGCGACCTGGTCGCCCGCTCGTACTTCGAGACGTACGGCGTGCCGGTGTGCATCACCCGCTCGTCGAACAACTACGGGCCGCGCCAGTACCCGGAGAAGGTGATCCCGCGGTTCGTCAGCAGCCTTCTGCAGGGCCGTCCGGTGACCGTGCACGGCGACGGCGGCCACCAGCGGAACTGGCTGCACGTCGAGGACAACTGCGCCGGCATCGAACTCGTCCTCGACCAGGGCGTGCCGGGCGAGGTCTACAACATCGGCGGCGGCCACGACCTCACCACCAACCAGCTCGCCACCCTGCTGCTCGGCATCCTCGGCGCCGACCGCTCCATGCTGCAGCACGTGCCGGACCGCACCGCCAACGACCGCAGGTACGCGATGGACTGGTCGAAGATCGCCCACCTCGGCTACCGGCCCACCCATGACCTCGAACCCGGCCTGGCGGCCACCGTCGCCTGGTACCGCGCCAACCCCGGCTTCTGGCAGCACGCCGCCCCGCTCCCCGCCGAACTCACCGCGGCCGGGGTGTGACCGCCATGACTGCCACCGACACCGCGGCGGCCGGCAGGGGCGAGGGGCGGCGGATCGTCGTCACCGGGGTCGGCGCCAACCCCGGCTTCGACCTCGCCCGCAGCCTCCAGCACCTGGGCCACCACGTCATCGCCACCGACGCCCAGCCCCTCGCCCCGGGCCTGCTCCTGCCTGACGTCACCGCCCGCGTCACACCGCGCGCCGACGACCCCCGATACGGCGCGGCCCTGCTCCAGCTGTGCCGGGACACCGAGGCCGACGCCCTGATCGTCGGCATCGAACCCGACCTGCCGCCCGTCCTGCGCGCCCGCCGCACGCTGGCCGCCGCTGGCGTCCGCGTGTGGCTGCCCACCGCCGAGTCGGTGAACTCCTGCCTCGACAAGGCCGCCTTCCACCGCGTGTTGACGAAGCACCGGGTGCCGACCCCGCGCAGCTGGCTGCCCGGCCAGCTCTACCAGATCCCCGACGGCACCGAACTGGTGGTCAAGCCGCGAGGCGGCCACGGCGCGCAGCACGTGCACTTCCCCGCCACCCCCGAGCAGGCCCGGGTGCTGTGCGAGCTGGTCCCCGAACCGCTCGTCCAGGAGCGCATCCACGGCGAGGAGTTCACCGCGGACTGCCTCGTCGACCGGGCCGGACAGGCGTCGGTGGTGCTGCGCCGCCGGAGCCTGGTGAAGGCCGGGCTGGCGGCCGTCGCGGTCACCTTCCACGACGAGCGGGTGGCCGAGCAGGTCCGCCGCACCCTGGTGGCCGTCGGCGCGGTGGGGCTGAGCTGCGTGCAGGGCTTCATCACCGACCGCAGTCCGGAGCCGGTGGTCATCACCGAGGTCAACGTCCGGGTGGCCGGCGGGTTCGCGCTCGCCGAGGCCGCCGGCGCGGACCTGGTCGAACAGGCCGTCAACGGTCTCTTCGGCCGGCCCGTCGACCACGACCGCCTCGCCTACCGGGACGACGTGTTCCTCACCAAGTACACCGAGACGCTGACCGTCGGCGACGTCTCCACCCTCCGAGCCCTCCAGGAGCAGCTGTGACCCTCGCACCCACCGCCCCCGCCCGGCCCGGCGTCGAGCGCAACGCCACCCCCTACCTGTACGGGACCGAACTCGGCCTGATCGCCGAGGTCCTGGCGAGCGGCCAGTACGGGCACAGCGACGTCACCGAGACCTTCGAGCGGCAGGTCGCCGACTTCCTCGGCGTGCAAGAGGTGGTGGCCGTGTCCTCCGGGACGGCGGCCCTGCACGCCGCGCTGGTCGCCGCCGGCGTCGGCTCGGGCGACGAGGTGCTGGTGCCGTCGATGACGTTCTGCGCCTCCGTGCAGGCGATCCTCGCCACCGGAGCCGAGCCCCGTTTCGTGGACATCGACCCGCACACGATGTGCACCACCCCCGACCTCGTGCAGGAGGCGCTGACCGACCGCACCACCGCGGTGATGCCCGTCCTCTTCGGCGGCCGGGCCATCGACCTCGCCCCGATCGCCGACCTGCTCGACCAGCGCAAGATCGCCATCGTGGAGGACGCCGCCCACGCCTTCGGCTCCCACGACCGCAACGGCCGCCCCGTCGGGGCGAGCGGGCACCTGACCTGCTTCTCCTTCGGCCCGATCAAGAACCTCACTTGCGGCCAGGGCGGCGCCGTCGTCCCCCGCAACCCCGAGGACGCCGACCGGCTGCGGACCCTGCGGCTGCTCGGCATGGTGGAATCCGCCGCCACCCGCGCCGCCTCCACCACCTACCAGGTCACCGGCACAGGCTTCCGCTACCCGCTGTCCGCCCTGAACGCCGCGATCGGCACCGCGCAACTCGCCCACTTCGAGGAGGCTACCGCCGTGCGTCGCACGCTGTGGCGCACCTACCGCGACGCGCTGGCCGGCCTGCCCGACATCGAGCTGGTCGACGTCGACGTGGATCGCTCCGTCCCGCACCTGTGCGTCGTCAAGGTCCCCGACCGTGACCGGGTCTGGGCCGAGATGCGCCGCGTGGGCATCGGCGTCGGCGTCCACTACCCGCCCAACCACCTCCAGCCCGCCTTCGAGCGCTGGGCCCGGCTGCTGCCGGCCACCGAACACCTCGCCGGGCAGATCCTGACCCTGCCCTTCCACCAGCACCTCACCGAGGATGGTGTCCACCGCACCGTCGCCGCGCTGCGCCGGGCCCTGACCACCGGAGACGCCCGATGACCGGTCCCGCCGCGCCCCGGTGCATCCTCGTTGTCTGCCTCGGCAACTACTGCCGCAGCCCGCTGGCGGGGCGCATCCTCGCCGACCTCGGCGGCGACGCAGTCGACGTCCGCTCCGCCGGGCTGATCGACAAATGGACCCAGGCCCACCCCGAGATGACCGCCGCCGCTTCCGCCCTCGGCTACGACCTCACCGAGCACCGCCCCCAGCAGGTCACCCGGGACCTGATCGACTGGGCCGACCTCGTCCTCGCCATGGACCACTCCGTCCTGGAACAGCTCCACGGCATCGCCGGGCTCGACACCGCCACCGAGATCCGCCTGTACCTCGACCACGACCGCGACGTCCCCGACCCGATGGGTCGCCCCGCCGCCGAGTTCGCCGCCTGCGCCCTGCTCATCGAAGCGGGAGCCGCACCCCACCTGCGCTGACCGCACGCCCGACGGCCTCGGTGCCTGCCCCGTTCATCGGGCGGGCACCGAGGCCGGCACCATTCAGCGCCCAGCGGCTGCCTTCAGCACCACGTCGACCAGGCGCTCGGCAGCATCCGGGCGGCCGTGCTCGCGAGAGCGCGCCGCCATCGCCCCGCGCAGCGCCGGATCGGCGAGCAGCGGAGCCAGCGCCTCCCGTAGGGCATCTGCTGTGACGTCGCCGATCAGAGCGACGGCCGCGCCTGCGTCTTGGAGGTGGACGGCGTTGTGGGCCTGCTCGTTGCCCGCCGAGGTCGGCAGCGGGACGAACACCGCGGCCTTGCCGAGCGCGGTCAGCTCCGCGAGCGTCCCCGCGCCGCTGCGGCTGACCACCACGTCCGCCAGAGCGAGCACGTCCGGCAACTCCGCGCCCATGTAGCCGGTCAGCAGGTAGCGGGCGGCCAGGTGCGGCGGCAGCGCCTCGGCGGGCCCGCGCAGTGCCATCTCGTTCGCGGGGCCACACTGCTGGATCACGTTGGCGTGCTCCAGCAGCCACGGCAGGACCGCTGAAACCAGGGTGTTGATCTGCACCGAGCCCTGCGCACCCCCGGTGACGTACACCGTCGGCAGGGCCCGGTCGAAGCCGTCCAGGCCGAGGGCGGTTACCGCCTTGTCGGCGTGCCCGGTGAGCACCGCCGGGCGCACCGGGTTGCCGGTCACCACCGCGGTGCGGCGCGCGGAGTCCGGCAGCAGCGGCAGGGTGGACTCCGAGGAGACCGCGACCCGGGTCGCCGCGCGGGCCAGGACCTTGTTCGCAAGCCCGAGGCGCACCGTCTGCTCGTGCACCACCAGTGGCACCCCGCAGGAGCGCGCCGCCAGCCCGACCGGCACCGCCACGTACCCGCCCGTCGCCAGCACCACGTCCGGCCGGAACTCCGTGATCAGCGACCGGGCCTGCGCCGCGCCCAGCGGCACCCGGCCCATGTCCCGCACGTTCGCCGGGGAGATCATCTTGAGCGGGTTGGAGGAGCGCCGGACCTTGCCGGTGGCGACCGGCGCGAACCGGATGCCCTCCGCCGGAGCGACCCGGGCCTCCAGTCCGGCGGCCGTGCCGATCCACAGCACCTCCACCGTCCGCCCCCGCCCAGCCAGCCGCTCCTGCAGCGCCTGCACTGCCGTCAGCGCCGGGTAGGTGTGCCCGCCGGTCCCGCCGCCAGTCACGACCAACCGCAGCGGTCCAGCCTGCTCGTTGAGCCCCATGCCCGTCTCCCATCGACCATCGCGTCACACATGCTGACTGAAGACCACTCAGCCTACGGTGGAACGGACACTGTCCGTCGCGGCCCGGTTCCAAGGCGTACCGCCCTGTTGGGTCCGAGAGCCGCACCGTCGTCACCCGGACCACGCCGCGTACGCCCACCTCAACACCGCTGGCAGTAGACGCAGGAGGAACGGGCTGCGCGCACTTTCGTTCTGTGTGATCAAGGTCGCTCGGCGTTGGCTTCACTTGCGGACGGTTCGCGGCTATGGTCCGTCGTCCCTCCGGTCGGGACAGGCCCGCCGAGGAACGAGGAGGTTCTCCTGCGCGTCCACCGCAGCCCGCACCCGACCCGCTTCGTGATCATCCCGAACGCTCTGGCACAGAACCGCGCGATCTCCTACACCGCGAAGGGTCTGTTCGTCGACCTGATCTCGCGGCCGGAGGAATGGCGGGAGACCTGCCGGCAGATGGCGGACTCCAGCCCGCAGGGCCGGAAGTCGGTTGAGGACGCGCTCGACGAGCTCCGGGCGTGGGGGTACTACCGGGTGGACGTGGTGCGGCTGCCGAACGGCCGACTTCGCTCCGAGGCGCACCTTTTTGACGTGCCGCAGCGGCCGACGCCGCCGGGTGCCGATATACCGGCGTCCGGTGAGCCGGAGTGCGGTGATCCTGGCGTCCTTCTTGGAAAGAACCTGGTGAAAGAACCCTCCCTCCCCGTCGTGGCTGAGGCGCAGGCCGAGGACCTGAGCGGATCACGGGCTCAGGAGGAGCCGGGAGGGCAGGAGGACGAGCCCGGCTCCCGAACCGCTACCAGCGGGGTGGAGCCTGACGAGGACACCCAGGAGGCGGCTGCGCTCCTCCTTTGGGCGGTCCGGCCCGAGCGCAGACTGCCGCTCGGCGACGCCGAGGCGGCGGCGCTCGCGCCGCTGGTGCGGGCGTGGCTTGACCGAGGCGGCTCCGAGGAGGAGCTTCGCGAGGCGCTGCTGGCTGGTCTGCCCAGCGTGATCTACTCGCCCGCCAAGGTGCTGCAGAGCCGCCTCGAGCGCAAGATGCCGCCGCCGCAGCGCCTGGACTCGCCGCCGTCGCGCCGCCGACGTCTCGCTGAGTGCCAGGAGTGCCGGGATCCGCTGTCGGAACTGGGCCTTTGCCCGGCGTGCTCGGGAACTCGCCGCCAGAGCGCTCCGGACGAGGCGCGGGCACGGGTGACGGCCAGGGGGCTGGCCAAGGTCCGGGCCGCGATGGCCACCGGAGCGGGCGAGGCCGCGTAGGCCCAGCTGTCGGGCCGTCAGCAGACCGGTGACCCGCGCGACCTGGGCGAACACTTGCGGCCCCGTGTGGGGCCGGTGTGGCGCGGGGGCGGGGGCGGGGGCGGGGAGATCGTCCCGCCCCCGCACACGCGCGAACCTAGAGCTTGACCGGCAGGGCGACGAGGCCGCGGACCAGCCGCGACTGCCGCCAGACGAGCTGGTCGGTCGGGACGGCCAGCCGCAGGCCGGGAAACTGCTGCAGGAGGACCGTGAGGACGATCTCGACCTCCGCACTGGCCAGCGGTGCGCCGAGGCAGCGGTGGATTCCGTGGCCGAAGGCGAGGTGGCTGGCGGCGTTCGGGCGGTCGAGGTCGAGCCGGTCGGGGGCGGGGAACTTCTCGGGGTCGCGGTTGGCAGCGCCGGGGCAGACGAAGACCGGGCTTCCGGCAGCTACCGGGGTTCCGGCGAGGTCCACCTCGTCGGGAGCCCAGCGCCACGTGGCGATGCTGACCGGGGAGTCGTACCGGAGCAGCTCGTCGACGGCGCCGGCGATGCAGTGCGCGCTGGTACGCAGGTGCTCCAGTTCGGCAGGGTGCTGCAGCAGGGCCAGCACGGAGTTGCCGATCGCCGCGGTGGTGGTCTCGTGGCCGGCGACCAGGAGGAGGACGGCGAGCGAGAGCAGCTCGTCCTCGCTCAGCCGGTCCTCGTCCTGGTCGTGGACGGCGATCAGGTCGGACAGCAGCGAGCGGTCCGGGTGGGCGCGCTTGTCCGTGATCAGCTCGGCCATGTAGCCGGCCAGGGCGTGGGAGGCCGCATCGATGCGGGTGTGGTCGCCGGTGGCGAACAGGTCGGTCGACCAGGTGCGGATCGCGGCCCTGTCGGCCGTGGGCACGCCCAGGAGCTGGCAGATGACGGTGACGGGCAGCGGGCCGGCCAGGTCTTCGACGAGGTCGACCTCGGTTCCGGGCTCCCACAGCCCGACCAACTGCTCGGCCAGGGCCCGGATGTAGGGGCGGAGCCCGTCGACCCTGCCCGGGGTGAAGGCTTTGGTGACCAGCCTCCGCAGCCGGGTGTGCTCGGGCGGGTCGACGGTCAGCATGGTGCGGGCGACGGCCGGGTGGAGCGAGCGGGTGGAGGGCTTGTCCGCGAAGTAGGCGCCGGCGTCCTTGGACAGCTGGGCGCCGAACGCCTGCCGGGCCTCCTCGTAGCCGGTGACGACGGTCGCGGTGGAGGCGCCGCCGTCCAGCGACGCCTGCAGGACCGGGGCGGTCGCGCGCAGGCGCGAGTAGGTGGGGTAGCGGTCGGCGTAGAACGCCGGGTCGGCGAAGGGTGAGGATGCCATGGTCGATTCCTATGCCGCGGCTGGGGCCGCTTGCCGCTGGACGGCGACGGCGGTGCGGACGATGTCGCTGGTCGCGTACTGCTGGGAGACCGAGCGTAGCCAGAGCGCCTCGGCGCGGAGGTCTCCCGCGCGGGCGGACTCCCCGGTTGCCTGGGGAGCAGGGTCGTCCTGCTCCCGGGCCCCGGTGCGAGCCGCTTCGATTGCCGCAGCGACGATGGCCGCTTCGACGATGGCGGCGCCGGTCTCGGTGCCGCCCTGCCCTCGGCGTTCGACAGCGCCGGTGGCCATGCGCTCGACGGTGCGGGAGCGGTGGTTGTCCAGGTCGAGGATTCCGTCGCAGACCTCCACCACCCGGCGGTGCAGGACGACGTCCGGGTCGGTCTCGATGACGACGGCACGCAGGACGACCTGCGGGCGGACCGCGGTCAGGTCCGTCCACAGCGGCAGGAGGTCCTGGGCGGTCCTGCGCTCCCACCGACGCCGCAGCATCTTGGCGGCCGGCCACAGCAGGGCCGGGACCGTGAGGCCGGCGGTGATCAGTAGCACGCCCAGCAGCGGTGCGGTGAACGAGAACGCACAGCGGTAGGGCGTGACGAGCGTGGTGCAGCGGGGGCCGCCGGGGAACAGCTCGATCCCGGCGATGGACGCGCCGGCGTTGACGACCTTGTAGGCCAGGTAGAGCAGGACGAAGAAGCAGCCGATCGCCGCTCCACGAAGCCCAGCACGGTGGACCAGCCAGGGCGACTGGCCACTGCGGCGCCAGGTCTGGGCGAGGCAGTCGTACGTGGCGTGCCCCATCACCAGCACGTAGGCGAGGGTGTAGACGTGGAGGAGGACGGGGGCCTGGCCCCAGTGGGTGTTCGTGAAGTCGCTGCTCCAACGGCGGTCCGCGGGGACCGAGAAGAAGGCAACTGCCATCACAGCGACCGCGATGCTGAGGAAGGCGACTCGGGGACGGAGGCGTCTGCGGGCCTCGGGCTTGTCGAAGTTGAGGGACATGAGCCAGGAGACGACGCTGACGCTCGCGACGAGCATCAGCACGTTGCTGACCAGCTTCGCCAGGTCACGGGTGATGCCATCCGCGGCGTCCTGCACGCCAGGGTGGAACCCCACGATGGCGACCGCCCAGGCCAGCAGCATCGTGACCGTGCTGCCGGAATGCGCCGGCCGTGCTTGGCCGTCCCGGCGCGGGCGAATCCAGTACAGGGCGGCTGCCACAAGCAGCGCAGGGAGCCCGAGGGTAACGAGGCGAATCATGGCTGGCGGTTCTTTCGGGGTCAGGTGAACATCGCGTTCCACCGCTCATTGGCGGCGGTGGGACGCTTTGCGGGCATCACGGTGGCGCGGTACATCCGCTGGACGATGAGGCTGGCCATCAGCTCGGCCTCCTGCTCGTCCTGCTCCTCGTAGGACGTGCGGGCGGAAATGCCGAGGACAGACCAGTCGATCATGTCGGCCAATTCCTCGTCCGAGGGGATATCGGCATAACGGATCGAGCCCTTGTGTCCACAGAGGATATGGGCTAGCTCATGGCAGATGATGTGGCTTCGGTGAAGCGGTGACGTGTTTATCTCGAAGGAGATGACCTCGCGGTCCGAATACCTTTCACGAAGGCCGCAGGCGAAATTCCCCTTCATGTCGCGCGCTTCGACGTAGATCGGGCGGCCGATCAGCGTGGAGACTGCCTGGACCAGCTCCTCTTCGCTGAAGCGATAAGGCAGGAGCGGGAGAAGGCCGCTGAGGCGGTCCTCGCAGGCCGCGTGCACAATCCCCTCCTGAAATGATCTTGGGTGGGTCCGTGCTCATGGCGACGGCCTGCACCGTGGTCGTGATGGAGGCAATCGTATGCATATCCAAGAAGATCGTTCTTATAATGATCTTCGCTCGACAGTGGGGGGCCAAGTGGACCCCTGCGACTTTGTTTCAGGTCGTGACAGAAAGTGCCGGTGTGCATGATGCAGCGACTTGGGATGCGCGAGATCATGGGACCGGATCAGATGACGAGGCGTTAGTTCATCACCGAAAGTGAGCAACGTGCCCACGTCAAACGCCCTCGTGATCTGCGTCTCAATCTCGCATTCGCCCCCATTTCGCCCGCACTCCGAGTGGCATGCCCCGAAAGTCGAAATGCGCACAGACTCGCCGGTGCGAGTCTATGCGCATAGATGAGGTTGAAAAATAAAGGGCCCAGCGGGCCCGCCCGGGATGCTCAGGGCGTGCCGGGCTCTTCGGGATCCAGCCCCTGGGACTTGCGCGCCACGGTGATCATGTCGGCGACCAGCTTCCGGTTCGTCGGGGTCAGGTCCTTGCTGCGCAGGGCGATCGACTCGATGCCGGCGTCCCGCATGGCGTTGTGGAGGTCGCGGTCGACCAGCACCTCATCCAGCGGCGTCTCGGTCACCCAGATGTCCGGCGGCACGTCGAAGAACTTCGCGACCGCGACGAGGGTGTTGATCTTGGGGTTGTCGTTGGAACCGGACTTCATCTGCTTGAGGGTGCTCTCGCTGATGCCCGTGCCCTTGGCGACCTCGGGGATCGTGTACGGCCCGCGACCGTCGGGGTGGCGGTTGTCGAGCAGGTAGTTGAAGACGGCGGCGATCCGCGCAACACCCTCTCTGGCGGCGTCGGTCATCGGTGCTCCCTCGTGTCAGATCGTCCCACGCGGACACTTTAGTGCCCGATGGTGCCCGAGTGCACATCTCAATCGACGATTAACTGTCCCCATGGCCGCTCTTTTGGTGTACGTTGATCGCACCCGGTGGGCAGTTAACTGTCGATTGCCTGGTCAGAGGGTGTTTGGCTTCGCCCTGGACGAGGTGAGCGGCAGAGGGAAACGGCAGCGGATCGCCGCCCGGACCGAGTCCACGGGCCGTCCTCGGCGGGCGTAGGGGAGATTGCAGCTCCCTGATGCCCACCCGCCGAGGGCGCGGATCACGTCCGAAGCAGCTCGGCCAGCCTGTTCCACCATGCGGCCGGTCTGCTCCACCTGCCCAGGAGTCTCCCATGCCCATCCTCGCGGGTACAGCCGGGTCGCCGACGCGACCTGCCGCCACCGAGATCGCCACCGCCCCGCCCGCCTTCGTCGAGATCCTCGCTGGCCTCCTCGAGCCGCGCGCCGCCGTCGTACGCCTGGACGCGGGAGCGAACGGCTTCCCCCGCACCGCCGGCGCGTTCGACGCCCAGGGCCACGCGGTGGCCCAGCCGCTCGCCTACCGGCAGGCCGCCGCCCGGTGGATCGTCCAGTGCTTCCCCGGCCTGGACCCTGACCACGCCCACGAGCTCGACCTCGCAACCGGGCGCCTGACGGCAGTGGCTGTCACCGACACGGCCGCCATGGCCGTCTGATCCGGGAAGCCCCGACACCGCTCGACCGCCACCGGCCCGCAGGCCCGCCGCCGCCGCGTTCGCCGGCCGATCAGCCCTGCCCCGGCCCGCGCCGAGAGAGCCCGCCGCTGCCCGTCCGAGCGAGGCCAGCCCTTGCCGGTGACACCGCAGCACCTCCTCCGCGCGAAGCCGCCCGCACCCGCCGCCGCGCCCCCACAGCCCGGGGCGCTGGCCGCCATGCCCAGCGAGGACCACCGTGCCCAGCACCGCCCTGTCCGACCGCGCCGCCCAGGCGCGCACCGCGGAGAGGGAGACGAGCGCCTCCGGCCTGCTCGTTCCCGATCCCGCCCAGTGGATATCGACCACCACCGGCCGCATCGCCCCGGACACCTACACGTGGCTGCAGGCCGTCCACTGGGCGTCCGACACCCAGGCCCACGCCCCGGCCCGCGCCCACGGCCCGCGCTTCGGCCGCACCACGATCCGTATCGCCCAGCTGCTCGCCCAGCTCACCCCGTGCAGACCTGGCGTCGGCTACCTCGTGCGGATGCTGAAGGTCTCCGAGCGCACCGTGCAGTACCACTTGTCCATCCTCCGGGAGTCCGGCCTGCTCAGCTACGCCACCAAGGGCAGCCGCGTGCGCCAGGTGGGCGGCCGGGCCAGCGAGTTCGTCCGTACCATCCCGGCGAAGTTCGACGAGGCCATCGGCCTGCGGACCGCCGACTCCGAGAGCTACATCCGCAAGGTCGTCGGCGTCGCCTCCGACGAAGGCCGCCGCACCCTCGCACAGCTGGGCACAAAGGCCCGCCGAGCCGTCCGCCGAACCAAGCGACGCCGCCCCGGAAAGGCCGGCAACACCTCGTCGTCGACCTCCCCTCGTTGCACCCCAATGGGGGTCGGTGCTGTCACGTCTTCTCCTGCAGCACTTACCAACAATCCCTCTGAGAACGACGTCGCGAACGGGAACGACCAGCAGCACCAGGGGGAACGGAAGGGCCGTCGGCGGCTGAACCAGGTCGGTCGCCGCCACCAGCTCGGCCTCGAACTCGTCCGCCAGGTCCCGTGGCTCAGCGGCAGCCCGGTGCCACGGGTCGCCTGGGCAGTGCGCCACCTCGCTGACGCCGGGTGGACCGCCCACCAGGTCATCGCCGTACTCGCCCAGCGGACCCCGGCCACCCGGATCCACCGGCCGGTCGGCTTCCTGACCGCCCGCCTGGTCGGAGCCGAGCTGCTGTACGACACCCAGGCCAAGCGCGAGGCGATCGTCGCCTGGTGGCGCGACTCCCCGCAGGCCGCCCGCGACCGCCACACCGAGTGGGCCGGCACCTGGCAGGCGCCGCGCAGCTCCACGGTCCGGAACCTCGTGCGCAACGCCTGGTCGAGAGCACGCGAGACCGCCCGCCCGCCGGTCGCTGTCCTCGACGACCAGCCCACCACCGGGGAGCACCGCGAAGCCCGCACCACGGCCTGGCGCCAGTACCTCAGCGGCAGACCCTCCCTGGTCACCTCCGCCCTGGCCATCGCCGGGCGCGCGCAGGCCGAGCAGATCTACGGCCGCGACCTCGTTGAGCGGGTCCTCCGCCTCCGCTCCACCACCAGCCACCTCCGAACAGGAACAGCGCGATGAACGACACCCAGCCCGCCACCGGTATCGACCTCGCCCGCCTCGCCCTCCGCCGCGCCCGGGCCGATGCCGCCAAGCGCTCCGAGACCGTGGTGAAGACGAAGACCACCGGCCGGACGACCGCCCCCCGCCGCGGCCGGACCGACCCGGTGGGCCTCGCAGCCGCCCTCTCCGACCTGATGGTCCAGCACGCCTGGGAGGCACCGCTCGCAGGCGGCGGCCTGCTCGACCTCTGGCCGGCCGCCGTCGGCGGACTCGCCACCCACGTCACCGCGGTGAGCTTCGACCACCAGACCGGCCGCCTCGACGTCCGCGCCGACTCCCCGGCCTACGCGACCCACGTCCGCACCCTCGCCCCGGCGCTCGTTGCAACGCTCAACCAGGCACGCGGAGAAACGATCCTGCGCAGCATCCGGGTGCTGGGCACCCACCGAGCCCAGGCCACAGCCGCCCGACCGGTCGCCCGCACCGAAGCCCCCGCACCGGAGCCCCGGATCAAGACCCGGGAGGACGCCTCGCCCGGCTACCTGCGGGCCCTGGCCCAGCTCCAGGCCAGCCGCCCGAGCGCGCCCGCGGACTCCAGGACGAGCCCGGCCGTCGACCGCCGGATCAGATCGCTCGCCAGAGGCCCGGAGACGGCACCCCGTCTCTCCGGCCCCAGCCCGCGCTAGCCACCGACAGGTGGGCGCGACCTCTCCCGGTCGCGCCGGCCCGTCCTCGAACCTCCGCGCCCCGACCGCGGACCCACCCGGAGACCCAACCCCGTGTCCACCATCACCTCGATCGCCACCCGCCGCCGCGACAACACCTGGGTGCAGCGCGCCGCCTGCGCCGGCACCGCCGCCCCTGACCGCTTCTACCCCCTGCCCGACCAGGCCGACGAGACCCGGGCCGCCAAGGCCCTGTGCAGCGGCTGCCCCGTCAGCGACGAGTGCCTCACCGAAGCGCTGGAGACCAACGATCGCCACGGGATCCGCGGCGGACTCATCGAGAGCGAGCGGATCGTGCTGCACCGCCTCAGCGCCGTCGGCCGCTGGGAGGAGGACCGCGTCGTCGCCGCGCTCAACGGCCGCTCGGTCCACCTCTCCCGGCAGGAGAAGCACTCCGTGTGCGTCGTCGCCGCCATCCTCGACCTCGACCTGCGGATCTGGGCGCCGGTGCTCGGCATCGGCCGCAAGCGAGCCCTCACCCGCGTGCGCGAAGCCCGCGCCCAGCTCGACGCGCAGCCCTTCCTGCTGCGGCGCGAGCAGCGCATCGCCGCCGCGTTCACCCCGGCGACCACGGCGGTGGCGGCGTGAGCGAGACCACCGGGCCGAACCGGATGTCCCCATGGGACAAAGCGGCGATCGGCATCATGGGCACGGTCGGCGGAACCCTGAGCTACGACGCCTTGCAGCAGATGGCTGTGGCCATGCACGTCCGCCCCGAGCTGTCGTATCTCTTCCCGGTCGCCATCGACGGGTTCATCGCCTACGGCGTGCGGGCGCTGGTCGTGCTGCGGGAAGCGCCGCTTCGGGCCCGCGCCTACACCTGGTCGGTGTTCGGCGGCGCTACGGCCACCAGCGTCTGGGCCAACTGGACCCACGCCGTCCGCCTGAACGAGACGGTGGCCGGCCAGGGATTCCACCTGAGCAACGCCGCGGTCGGCGCACTCAGCACCATCGCTCCACTGGTCCTCGGCGGCGCCACCCACCTGTACATCGTCATGTCCCGGCATACCTCCCCCTCCGCGCAGCCCAGCCCGGCTGACGAGCAGACCGAGGAGAACGGGACGGCTCGGACCGACCGGACCGACTCCGACGAGCCGACCACGGTCCGGTCCTGGTTGCGAACCCGCTTCCGCCGCAACCGTTCCGCCGCCCAAGACCTTGACCACACCCGGGCCCTTGCCGAACAACCGCGGCTCCGCCTAGTCGGTGCTCCCGTGCCGGGTCCGTCCGGTTCGGTGCCCGCGTCTGGTCCGTCCGGTCCGGTGCCCGTGTCGGGCTCGTCCGGTTCGGTGCCCGCGTCTGGTCCGTCCGGTCCGGTCTCCGTGCCGGGCTCGTCCGGTTCGGTGCCCGCGTCTGGTCCGTCCGGTCCGGTCTCCGTGCCGGGTCCGTCTGGTCCGTCCGGTTCGGTGCCCGTGCCGGGTCCGTCCGGTTCGGTGCCCGTGCCGGGTCCGTCCGGTCCGGTCTCCGTGCCGGGTCCGTCCGGTTCGGTGCCCGTGCCGGGTCCGTCCGGTCCGGTGCCCGGTCCGGTGCCCGTGCCGGGTCCGTCCGGTCCGGTCTCCGTGCCGGGTCCGTCCGGTCCGGTGCCCGGTCCGGTGCCCGTGCCGGGTCCGTCCGGTCCGGTGCCCGGTCCGGTGCCCGTGCCGGGTCCGTCCGGTCCGGTGCCCGGTCCGGTGCCCGTGCCGGGTCCGTCCGGTCCGGTGCCCGGTCCGGTGCCCGTG